>JALEGL010000009.1 GCA_022763185.1 bacterium
TCGTCGTTTTTAATTTGCTCATCCCCGTGTCTTCTTCTAACTCAATCTTATGTTTTCTCTCTCACCTTGCACTATTAATCGTTTGCTTCTGATTCTTAAATTGATCACTTCTACAGTGAGAGAGAAGGCCATGGCAAAATAAATGTAGCCTTTGTTAAAGTGTTGTCCCATACCCTCTACCATCAGCATCACACCAATTAAGATCAAAAAACTTAAACTTAAGATTTTTAAACTAGGATAACGTTCAATCAATCTGGAAATATAGCCAGAAAAAGCAATCATTACCCCCAAAGCAATGACCACAGCTGTAATCATAATCCAAACTTCTTTGACCATACCCACAGCGGTAATCACCGAATCCAGAGAAAAAACAATATCCAGCAATAAAATCTGACCAATAATCCAAGAAAAACTCTGCTTGATTTCTTTTTGAGTGACCGATTCATCAGTAGGTTCCATTTTTTCAACAATTTCATGCGTGGCTTTGGCCATTAAAAACAAACCGCCCAAGAGCAGAATTAAATCACGTCCAGATACCGCATGACCTAATACTTCAAACAAAGGCGCTGTTAAGCCCATGACCCAGGAAATGGCAAACAACAAAGCAATACGCGCAAACATAGCCAAGGCTAAACCAATGGTTCTGGCTTTAGCCTGCTGTTCTTTAGGCAGGTGGCCAACAAGGATAGCAATAAAAATAACATTGTCTATCCCAAGAACAATTTCCATAAACAACAAAGCACCCAAGCTGATCAATGTTTCGAGCATGCATGCAAATGTAATGGATTTTTAAAACTTAAGCAACACACTCTGCTTTTTTTCGCAAGAGAGTCCTGTGCATATCTCATAGCAACCAAAAGGTAGGCCGTACCTTTTGGTGTTTGAGAATAGGTTTTTAAGCCAACTTCTCTTGCAACTCACCTTTGCTGAACATATCGCGCACGATATCGCAACCGCCAACAAATTCACCTTTGATATAAAGTTGAGGAATGGTTGGCCAGTTGGAATACTCTTTAATCCCCTGTCTCACTTGTGGATCAGACAAAACATCAATGCTTTGATATTCCACGCCGGTAGCGTTCAAACATTCAACCGTGGCGGCAGAAAACCCACATTGGGGCATATCTGGTGTGCCTTTCATAAACAACACCACAGGATGCTTTTTCACAAACTCTTCTATTTTTTGATGTACTTCATTCATGTCCTTCTCCTTCGTTTATACTTAACGATTCTCAATAACTTTGAGAAAAATATTATTTCTCCAAAAAACGCTTTTAGAAATGGAAAGTTTTGTACAGATCGCGGCGCGCAGGAGCGAAAAAGCGCAGCGTATTATAATACGTGAGCATTTTGAGCGACTAAGCAACAAAGAGCTGTGCAAAAATCTCCATTTCTACCCCATGCTGAATGATGATCCACAGCCACAGGTTGTTTTAGCATTGGGATTACGCACAACAAAACCTGCATTCATTAAGCCTTCATTGTAATCAATGACCGAGGTTGCTATATAGGGCGCGCTGATGGGATCAATGAGAACGGTTAAACCGGAAAACTCTAAGATCAAATCATCCTCAGCGGCTTCATCCACACTGAAACCGTACTGAAAGCCAGAACATCCACCGCCTTCAACATAAATGCGTAAACCCTTTTTTTGTTGCTCCTGCGCAAGGTAACTTTTACCTTTTGCTATTGCTGTATCTGTTAATTGAATTTCCATGTTTCATTATCCTCTTAAACTTATGCATTCATATCAGTTTTATATGAATTGGCAAGCAAGTAATAGCACCTATATGGTACTATTGTAGCATAAAAAACTTGATTACTATACAGGCCATGAAATTTTGTATATGGCTTAGCTATGGAAGAACTACCAAGCGTCAGTGCCGGTGGTGGCCGTAAACAAGCCACGCCACAAGGGCACACCTCACAAAGTAATTTATCTGATGTTAAACACATTGTTGCTGTATCCAGCGGGAAAGGTGGCGTAGGTAAATCTACGGTTACCGTTAATCTTGCCATGGCGCTCAGTCGCATGGGGCATTCGGTAGGCTTAATGGATGCCGATGTTTATGGCCCCTCTATTGCTAAAATGCTCAATGGCTACATGGAACCTACACAAGAAGGTTCAAAAATAAAGCCTTTGGAGCGCTACGGCTTAAAATTTATGTCCATGGCTGTATTAACTCATGAAGATAGCCCCGTAATATGGCGCGGCCCTATGGCCTCTAAACTGATTCAAACCTTTTTAACACAGGTAGATTGGGGTGAACTGGACTATTTACTGATTGATCTTCCGCCAGGAACCGGTGATGTTCAACTGACACTGACACAGATGGCTCCCTTAACCGGTGCTGTTGTTGTGACCACTCCTCAAGATGTGGCCATCAATGTAACCATGCGGGGAATTAAAATGTTTGATGAAGTCCAGGTCCCCATCATTGGTATTGTTGAAAACATGAGTGGTTTTGTCTGCAATCACTGTGGTGAAGAAACGGCTATTTTTAAAAAGGGTGGCGGTCAAGCCACTGCAAAGCGCTTGGGATACCCTTTTTTAGGAGGTGTTCCATTAGATCCTAAACTGGCTCTATCCGCTGATGTTGGATCTCCTTTAACTGAAGATGATGCCGGCTCCAGTAAAGTGGCGCACGCTTTTAAAACCATTGCCCAAAATGTTGATGCAACCGTAGAAAAACTGGCCAAAGCTGAAGCAGAAAACAGCATCAGTGCCACACAAATTGATAGCAAAGACAAACGAGTCCATATTACTTGGAGTGATGGTGTAGAATCGCTTTTGGATTCCAAAGAGCTACGTTACATGTGTTCCTGTGCTGCCTGCGTTGATGAAAACACCGGTAAACGCATAATTAAAATGGAAGACATTAAAGATGATATATATCCCATGGGGTTCAGACCCATAGGCAAATATGGCGTACAAATCTCATGGAGTGACGGCCATAACACTGGCATATACACGTATGATAAGTTGCGCCACTTTAGTAAAGACTAATCAACTTAACAATTATGTTTTTAATAAAAAGGGCTACAAATAAACTTTGTAGCCCTTTTTTGATGATTGATTGAATGTTGCTGTTAAATTAAAGTCTTTGTTTACCGCGTTTATTAATCAACATCCCCATAATAAATGCTGTTGCAGAAGCAACGCCAACGGCCTTCCATGGGTTTTCTTTGGTTTTTTGATCAACCTCATTCTTTAAGTCTGTAACTTTTTTATTGATATGATTCACCGTTTGTACCATATCATCCTGCAATTGCGCAGCTTTGTGTTGCACTTTGGGTTTAATTTCATCAACAACACTTTTTATTTCTTTGTACTCTTGAGAAATCATTTTTTGAATCTCATCTTTTTTATCTTCTTTGGCATCATTTAAAATATCCAATGCTTTTCGAATTGATGTAACTTTATTTGCCATTGTATTCTCCTTTTCAATTGTTTAATTCATAACTTATAGCTTTTTCTTCATAGTCACCACTAACCTTGGTTAGGGTTTTATTGAGTTGATCAATACTCAATAGATGACAGATGTAGGCACACAGATTGTCAATTTCGTTTAAATCAGCATGGATTGACAGCGTCCAATTGCTGGGCGCATCAACATCGTCCAGCTTTATACCTTCGTCAACCACCAATAGCGTGTAGACCCCTAGTCGCTTAAGTTGAGTAATATACTGTTTAATCGTTTCATAGGATTCAATAGTTTGATCTATAAAGAAGACCTCCACTGCATATTGGCGAGCTTTTGTTTGTTCACGTGACTTCAGTGTGGAACTTAGGTCATCCAATTTTTTTTTAGCAATGGTCAACTGATAGGCACTGAATACATCTATCCACGACCTCACATCTTGACGATTGCGCCAAAACACAATTTCATATACATTATTGTTTTTATCTGAGGTGCTACTCATAAACACCTAAATTATAAGACCTTTGAATGCAATCAACTACTAACCAAAGATAGCAAACTGCGTATTTGATGTACTATGTTGGGAAAATATAGTTAAACAACTCTCCGCGGCTACCAACATTACTTTTTTCAAAAATCTGATTGGTATAAAACTTAACCGTAGATACCGTTGTCTCCATAACTTCTGCTATTTCCTTATTGGACAAGCCTTTTAAAATCAGCCTTGCAAACTCTCTTTCTTTTTGAGTGAGTCCAGAACGATCAAAACAACGTTCTCTACGCCCAATCAAACCTTTAGGGTTTTCCCATAAATCCTCTAAAACTTTTTTGAGCACCTCAACTTCAAAGGGCTTTTCAAGGATATGATCTGCCCCCAAATTCAAACCCTGTTTGGCAATATTTAAGTCCAGGGCTGAGGTAATGATGACTACAGGCAGGCCCTTATTACTGGCATATTCAACAACCTTTAATCCGTTGGGCTCTTCTGAATTAAGATACATGTCAGACACAACAGCATGGCTATCACCTTCATCAATATGCTCCATCGCTTCTTCATAAGAGCTGCATAAAATATGATTGATGTTTTTTTTACTTAAATCTTTACCCAACTTAAGCGCCAACAGCTCATCATCTTCCACCACAATAACTCGACCCAAATAAGGTTTTTGATATGATTTTGATCTAGACATAGCTATGTTATATAGTATTAAAACAAAAAAAACATGAAAAAAACACCCAGTTCTTCTGAACAAAACAATACTTTATGGTTAAAATCCTTTTTATCTTATTCCAAAGATGCTTTTATCGTATGCGATACAAAACTTAACATTTTATACGCTAATCCAAAAAGCTCTTCCTTCGTCAACAAAAAGCCCTCTGAACTTATAGGCTCCAATATAAGCGATTGTGGCATCTTTGGATCTTTGGTATCCGCTGATTTAAAAGCAGCCATCAAAAAAAATAAAGCTCAAAGCTACCAATACAATTATACCCACAAAAAAATTGAATACATTGAAGTTTCTTACACGCCTATCCCTTGCGATTCCTCAATACAAATAACACTGATTATAAGGGATCTCACCAAAAAAAAACGTGCCTTAGAAGAGCTAGAACTTGCAAAAAAGCGCTTAGAATTGCAATCAAAAGCCTTACAACATTATAATCTTGTCAGCGAGTCTGATTTATTTGGTAACATTATTTATGCCAGTGAAAGCTTTTTAAAGCTTTCTGGCTATACTATTGAAGATATTCTTAATAAAAACTACCGAGAGTTCAATTCTCAGCATCATGATTCTAAATTTTTTGAAAAACTTTGGAAAACAATCATTGAGGGTAAAGTTTGGTCTGGCTTAATAAAAAACAAATTTAAGGATAAAGTTGTATGGCTCGAAACCATCATATCTCCTGTTTATGACAAAAAGGGAAACATAAGCAAATTTTTATGCATGCAGCGAGATGTTAGCAAAAAACAATTTAGATTTGAAGAAGGCCAAGACTTTCTTCTCCGCTTTCGAGAGGCTTTCATGCAAAGCCCTATTATTTTCATCTCATTAGACTTGGCTGGAAACATTATTTTTACCAATAATTTTTTTTCAAGCTTGGTTGAATATGAACAAAACTATCTAAAAGGTAAAAACTTTATTCATACCTTTATCGATCCAGAAGAAAAAAATAAAATACAAAGAAAAATTTTAACTCTTATTTCTAAAAAATCTAAAGCCGGCTCTTTTAAGACCAAACTACTCACATCTAAAAATATAAGTCATACCATACAATGGAAAGCTTCTTCTACCGTTGACGAATCTAACGCAGTCAACGGCATTACTTTAATCGGTGAAAATGTAACAGAAAAAAACATGCAAAAAAACAAGCTATCGTCTTTAGAAAAAAACTTAGCCCAACAACAAAAAAAGACTTTTAGCTTTATCACACATCAGCTCAAAGGGGGCTTAAACAGTATAGATGCTGGCCTTGAACTTTTATCCGACTATGATGCTATTAAAAACAGTAAAGAAATTTTTAATCTTACACGTAAGGTTAAAAACAGAGTAAAAAAACTTAAAACTTTAAATCATACATTCTTAGAAACCTTAACAAACACTCACAACAATATTTCTATTCATAAACAGCGTTTCAACATTTACCCCATCATCAAAGAAGCCTTAGAAGAAAACATCCAAAAATCCAAAACCCAAGCCTCTTTTGAGATTAATTTTAATCCAAGTGACCATTCTATTGATGCGGATCCATTTATTTTTAAAGAAATTCTTAACAATTTAATCAACAATTCCCTTAAATATGCAAAGAATAAACAAGCCAATTTAAGTGTCAGCGCTCATCCCCAAAAACATTTTTTTATTCTGTGTCTATCGGATGACGGCATGGGCATGACCCAAGAACAAGCAAACCAAGCCTTTGTCATGTTTGAAAGAGGTGATTCAAAGAAAAAGGGACACGGTATTGGCTTACAATTTTGTCAAGACATGATGAAAAAACATCGGGGTAAAATATGGCTAGAAACAGAACTTAAGGTTGGGACTCGGGTTTTTTTGTGTTTCCCTCATAAAAATCAATCGTGATTACAAGCCGTTTCATTTGCTAGCTGTTTTATCTAACCAAGATTGAATATCCTTTAATTCACCAACAAAGACTTCTTCTGGTAGAGGAAATATTTTTGTTAGTCTTGGAGTAACATTTGGGTAATAACTAAGATTATCTTTATCGCTATCCAGCAAATCAATAAAAGAACATTCCATATCATAGTCCTTTTTATTGATAATATTCTCTAGCTCACTACAAAACTTATCTGATGTGGGTGAACCTTTGCTAAAAATCAGTTGATACATTGACTTACTCATCTAAGTTTCATGTATTATGTTTTCTTGGCTATAGCAAATTAAAAAACATCCTTATTGAGCATGCTCTTAACATGTACTATTTTTTCAATTCAGATACCTTAGTTTGAATACCTTGAGGAAAGTCCAAAGTTCTGATGGGAAAAGGTATCACTATCCCTTTGTCATCAAAGGCTTTTTTAATATTTTTTACCATTTGATGCTTGGCCAATAAATAATTGGCTTTGTATGGATATTTAATCCATACCCTGGCACTAAAGTTAATAGAGCTATCAGCAAAGGCATCATAATAAAATTCTATGTCTTTAGATTCATCTCTATCTTTTATACTTTGTAAAGCATGGCGTACTGTATCTTCTACCAAGTCCAGATCTGAATCATAAGCAACGCCACAGAGCAAATCCACTCTTCTGTTAGACGTTTTGGTATAGTTCCACAGTGGGTTGGTGAACATAATTCTATTGGGAATTACAACATGTTGGCCATCAAAAGTGGTCAGTATGGTTGAACGCAAATTAATGGCTTCAACTTTACCTAAAATATCTTCAACCTTTACTATATCGTTATAGGTATAAGGCTTTCTAAATGCAATCAGAACACCCGATATAAAATTTGCACTCGTTTCTTGAAAAGCAAAACCTAAAGCAATACCAATGACACCAGCACCGGCCAAAAGCGAGGTCACAGCTTTATCCAAATTAAGTATACTTAGAGCAACAAACAAACCAAGGATCAGTATCAACATATGCAATGTCGTTTGCAGCAAGTTGTTGATGGCCAAGTTACTGGAAATTTTACTGAATATCTTTGGAGATATTTTTCTCAGTCCCAGTGCAAGCAGGTAAAAAAAACAAAAAACTAAACCCGCAAGCAATATATTTGGAATCAATTCAATAAAGCTCTTTAGCCAAAGACTGAGCTTGTCTTTCAAAATTTTTAGAACATTTTGAATTTGCAATAAGTTTTCCAGGCTGTATTGTTTTTCCATATAACCATCATTCATTTCATATATTTTGTAAGGCTTATAAAGTGCGCAAGAGATATGCATCTCTTGCGCTTAAATTTATATATTAATTTTTAGTTTGTTGCATCATCTATTTCATCTTTGACTTCATTGGCTGCATCACTCATCTCATCACTAACTTCTTCACCAGCTTCTTCCAAGTTATCTTTTGTATTTTCTACAGCGTCTCCAACTTTATCTCCCATACTTTCATTTTTTGACGGGCACGCCGTTAAAAACATAACCATAACCAAACACATCAATGACAATAATTTTTTACTATACAT
The DNA here is from genome assembly GCA_022763185.1 of bacterium. Classification (NCBI taxonomy): domain Bacteria; species bacterium. The sequence goes on from JALEGL010000009.1 coordinate 8,069, forward strand.
ACTAACCCTCCTATTTTTTATTTTTTAACCAAGTTCATTATGGTTGATACTGCAAAAGCCACCAAAAACACAAAGAAAATGATCTTTGCTATTCCAGCAGATGCTCCAGCAATACCGCCAAAACCGAACACTGCAGCTATCAGTGCAATAATTAAAAATGTTACAACCCAATTCAACATGGTTATCTCCTTTTCGTTTTGTTTACTTGAATACAATCTACACTTTTATAAAAAACGTAAACCTAACTTTGGTTAAAAAACTCTGTCTAAAGTTAGTTTCATTTTATATAAAAAAAAGTATGTTCACCATTGAAGTAATTGAAATGAAAATGAAAGGAAGCACCTTAAAATGAATGACAAAATAATTGATAATTTAAATGAAATTTTACGGGGTGAACGCTCTGCACTTGAAACTTACGTACAAGTTTTATCGAATACAGAAACCTCACCTAAAACCAACCATCTATTACAGTCAAAAGCTGAACACATCGAAGCAGTACAAAATCTCAAGCAAGAGATCAGTTCTTTAGGTGGCCAGCCTTCCGAAGACAGTGGAGCTTGGGGGGATTGGGCCAAAACCATTACTGGTACAGCCCATATTTTTGGTGATAAAACTGCCCTCAAAGCTTTAAAAGAAGGTGAAGAACATGGTCTAAAACTTTATCAAGAGCTTAAAAAAGACCACCCTGAGCATCAGGTTACTGAATCTATAGCTAATAAGTTTATACCCCGTCAAAAAGCACATATTGATAGAATTGATAGCTGCTTAGAAGATTTATAGATTCACAGTCTGCTGAATCATGCAAGTTATTGCATTAAGGGAGGTTAACCTGGCTTAACCTCCCTTTTTATTTTTAATTTCTTAGAGTAAATGCATAAATAATGTTAAAAAAACCCATGGCCAAAACCCGAGACTTGATTGAAATCAAAAACCCAACGCTGTCTGATATACCTGGAATTTACAAACTTTTAAATGAAGTTTATCCTGATGAAGAAGAGCCCTATTCTAAAGATGCCTTGCGCAGCCAAATTAAAGCATTTCCAGAAGGTTGCTTTGTTGTCTATCTTAACAAAAGTATTGTTGCTTACTCTGCAAGCCTAAGAATTGATCAACGCACAGCATTGTCCAAACACACTTGGGATGAAATAACCACTAACGGCTATGCTTCTAGACACAGTTCATCGGGCGAGTATTTGTATGGCTATGAAACCTGTGTGCACCCTAGTATTCGCGGCAAACGTATAGGCCAAAGAATATACAATGCTCGAAAAAAACTGGTCAGCTATTTAAAACTCAAAGGCATTATTTTTGGTGGTAGAGTTCCTAACTACTACAAACATTTTAAAAAAACACCTTCCGTTAAAGACTATATTCAAAAAGTAAAAGATAAGCACATCAAAGATCCAACCTTGGGCTTTCATTTAAGAAGAGGCTTTGAAGTTGTTGGTATTTTAAAAAATTACCTGCCCGATGACAAAGAAAGTTTAGGGTATGCCGTACATTTAAAGTGGGAAAACCCAGAATATAGCGCTATACATCCGTCTGCACCACAAGAAACGCTTAAGCAAAATTCTGTTCGTATTGTAAGTGTTCAATACCAACAAAGACCTGTTAAAAGTTTTAAAGAGTTTTCACAAATTGTAGAGTATTATGTTGATGTTGCCGGTGATTATCGTGCGGACTTTTTATTGTTTCCAGAATTGTTTACCATGCAACTTCTGTCAATAGATAATGAAGAAGTTAGCCCAGATGTGGCCATCAGAACCATGACCAAATACACGCAAGACATAAAAAACATGTTTTGTGATTTAGCCATCAAATACAATGTCAATATCATTGCTGGATCGCACCCAACCCAAGTTGGCAACAATATCAGAAACGTTTCGTACATTTGTTTAAGAGACGGTCAACTGCATGAGCAAGCCAAGATCCATCCCACGCCCGATGAAAAATACTGGTGGAAAATAGAAGGTGGGGATACCGTCAGAGCCATTGACACTGACTGTGGTCCTATTGGGGTTTTGATTTGTTATGACAGTGAGTTTCCTGAACTGGCCAGACATTTGGCCAATCAAGGGATTCGGTTTTTATTTGTTCCATTTTTGACAGATAATAGGCAAGCCTATTGTAGAGTAAAGTACTGCTGCCAAGCTCGGGCCATAGAAAATCAAATTTATGTGGCTATGGCGGGCAATGTGGGAAATCTTCCAAGAGTGCAAAATGTTGATATCCAGTATGCGCAAAGTTGTATTTTAACACCCTGTGATTTTCCTTTTGCCCGAGATGGGATTGCAGCCGATGCAACACCCAACGTTGAAACCGTTTCCATTGCTGACTTACGCGTTGACACTTTACTTGAAGCACGTGAAAACGGTGCTGTACAGAACTTAAAAGATCGCAGGCATGACTTATACTCTGTTGTATGGAAAAAAAAACCCGTTAAAAATCTTTAACTTTTGTAAAAAGAATAAACACAGGTATCCGGTGCATCTTGTTTTTCAATGCGTTTGATTTGCATTTCACTCCAAAAGCTCTGATAAAGATGTCTCACTTCTTTTTCCATAACAGAAAAAGGTGGACCAGACTCATCACCGATTGACTTTTCTATACAAATGCACAGCATGTGTTTTGCTTGTGGAATTAATTTTTTAAGATGGCTTGCATAAGCTTTTCTTAAGCTTTCATCCAAGGCAATCAAAGCGGCTCGATCATAAACCCAGTTGACTTTGGTTAATAAGTCTTCTTGATTCACATCAAAAAAACTTTTTTCTAGAATCTGTATATCCTCAGCACGATAACATTGACCTTGCTTAACCAAGTCTATCTCGTACTCTAAATTGTTTTCTGTAAAAAAAGATTGAATGGCTTGTTGAGAAATTTCAATACCGGTTACCTTAAACCCTTGTTTTTTTAACCAAAGCATATCCATACTCTTGCCACACAAAGGAACTAAAACATGCTCCCCCAGTTGTTGCTGGTGTTGCTTAACATAGTCCTGCAAATGTTGATTGATGTTTTGCTGGTGAAATCCAATATTGTTTTCAGCCCAGCGCTGATGCCATGGCTTTAAGTTTTGTTTAACCATATTAATACGCTACTTACTTTTTAATTGGCAAGCAAGTTTCATTTTCCCCAGCCCATATTTTGTAAAATACCATTGGCCATCTTTTGTGATTCACGTATATTGTAAGCCATGCTTGAAGAGCTCGATAAAATTTTACAAGAACACTTTAATATTCATCATATAACCTTGGAAGACCAAGGCTATTTTCACCGCGGTCATCATCCAGATCGAAAAGGTGGGCATTATGCTATCACACTGGTATCGGATGACTTTACTGAGCTCAATACCATAAAACGTCATCAAAAAGTCTATCAAGCCTTGGGCATGCCCAACAATGAGGACATTCATGCCTTAAGTTTAAACACCTTGACCATTGACGAATGGCAGAAAAAAAACACAGCAGGTTAAGGCATGTCAACTCCCCACATTGAACAAGCTATTTTTGATAGCAAAGTCTTAAAACAAAGTTTATTCAAAGATCCAACCCAAAGACCAATCAGTGTCTACTTACCGCCAAACTACAATGAAGCCGCAAAAAAAGCCTACCCCTGTTTTTATATCTTGGCTCCATGGAGCAGTACCGGCTCTTTATTACTTCATCCTAAAAATGTTTTTACGCCTTCTTTACCCCAGTTGCTTGATCAAGCCATATTAGACAAAAGTATTAAACCTTGCATTGTTGTGTTTCCTAACTGTGAAAGTAAGTTGGGTCACAGTCAATACATCAATTCCCCTGCCTGTGGTCCCTACATGGACTATTTATGTGAGGAAATTGTTCCCTACATAGATCAACATTACCCTACTCTTAAAAATCCCCAGCAGCGTAGCATTATGGGCTTTTCAAGCGGTGGTTTTGGTGCACTGGTTACCGGCATGTTAAGACCGGATGTTTTTTTAAATATTGCCAGCTCAGCTGCAGACAGTTTTTATGAACATTTGTACTTAAGTATGATTCCAAAAGCACAGGCCGTTTTGGAAAAACATGGCAGCATTGATGCCTTCATCAAGTATTACCTCAGTAATCCTAATCCCATGAGCTTGCTTTCTAGAAACGAAGGAGAAACACTTTTGCTTCTCAATATATGTGCCTGTTTCATCCCCAATAAAAACAATCCCCCACTGTACGGTGATTTATTTTTTGATGTTCATAGCGGCGCAATCATAGAAGAAGCGTGGCAAAAACTTTTGGCTTGGGACCCCATAAGAATGATTGATCAGTATCAAGATAATATCAAGCAATGGCAGCATGTAGTTTTAGACGCTGGCAAACAAGATGAATACGCTTTGCACTTGGGACACAGACAAATGGCCAATAAACTCAAAGCCTTAAACATATCCATGACTCATCAGGAATATCCAGGTCGCCACAGTGGGCATACTTACAGGTATATTGAGCGGATTAAAGCTTTGCAGCGTGTTTTGAATGTTTAGCTTAGTGGAATATCCTGTTCATCAACTGGAAAACCATTAAACTACTCAAAGCGAATAAGCATTTACTTGTGCAAGGCTTCGCTATCAACCTCAAGCTCAGGATTTTCTGATAAAATTTGCCTTCTGATTTGATTCATAAGGTAATGAACAACCTGTTTGTATCAATTAAATGACTGTTGCTCTCTTAAGTTCCAATAACCGACATAACAAATTTCGCAAACATTTTTAAAAATGATCTCTGCTTTAAACTTTATTGTAAAAATGCTCTGCAGTTTAACTTAAAAATTCATCAACATCGTCAACTGTAAAACCTTCAAACATTTCATATAATTTATCTTCTATTTGTTGAGGAGTCCAATCTGGATGTTCTGTTTTTAATTCTTGCCTTACCAAGTTTTTTAAAAACTCAATAAGTTCAACATAGCTTTTAAAATCTTGTCCAAGAACATTGCTATAAAATCCAACAGTACAAATTTCAAGTGAATCTTGGTACAGTCTTTCATACAATCTTTGTTGCACACCCGAAATCTCTCCCATTTCTTCAAACAAGGCAAAACTAGAGCCCTCAAGATTAAATTGAACTTTATCGCTTTCACCACCTTTTTTTAGGATAATTTCAAGCTTACACATGCTTGTCATATTCTGGTACTCATCAACAACGGTAGTATGATCTCCCGAAATTTTGTATGGTATTGAGACATTATCATTCGACTCTGTCTCAAAAACAATATGTTTGCTATCACCTTTTTTAAGATCTCTGTGCGCATGGACATCTACAAGTATCACTAAGTTTTTTGAATTCGGGTGGACATGAAATATATTTCCCATTTTAGGCATTAAACTATCATGAAGCGCATACCCATCTAGATCGTCAACACATGGATCAAGATGAATAGAAATTCCTCCCAATGGTTTGGAAAACAAAGTGCTTGCACTTAATAAAACAAAACAGATAACTTTTAATTTCACAAATCCCCCTAGATTTAAATTTATATACGATGTGTCAAATCATACTAAAAAAATATCTTCAAGGAATTTACAATTAATAATTTTAATGAGTTTATTTATTTCAATGAACTAATCTACTATTTGCTTGACGTCATACTGTGCTTCAGTGGTGCAGGCCATGACTTCTGTCATGCCCGAAGCTATAAATGCACAGGCGTTGTCAATGGCTGTGACCGAACACTCTTTAATGGCAGGACCCGTGGCTTCCTTGCACTGCTGTCTACCTTTATAGGTCACACAAACCTTGCATTTAATCGTTTGCGTGGTCACTACATTGTAGGTCATAAAGCCGACTGGCAACATGACGGCCAGCAGCAACAAAGCAGCTTGCAACCAACGGTTGCGTTTTCTTAATCTCTGCTGTTTCTCTTCATACATTCAAAAAACCCCAAACTTATAAAAATAGAAAGTTTTGTGCAGATCTAGGCGCGATTGAGCGAAAAAGCCCAGCGTGTGCATCATACCTGAGCATTTTGAGCGATTGAGCAACGACGAGCTGTGCAAAAACCTCCATTTTTTGATTAATCGCGTGACATGAATAGTCGTAATACATACCAAAACATTAAGGCGACAGAAGCAAACAGCTGCAAAGATGCCGATACATACTTATCCTGGGGATAGTGGTGTAAAACATTGGATGTATCATACAGTATGGCTCCGCCCGCCAATAAAATCATAGCCACAGAAAACCAATGCCCTAAACTAAAACCAAAAATACCACCAGCGACAATGGCCAACAAAGCAACCACACCGGCCCACATCAAGGCTGTTCTTAAAAAGCTAAAGTCTTTTTTGGTGATAAACACAATGGCGGTTAAGGCTAAAAAAGCAATAATGGTTACATAAGCTGCACTCTCTATGCTTTGTGCGTGACCAGAGTAATAGGCAATGGCCAACATGGGCAATAAAATCAAGGCTTCTGCAAACACGTAGGCCGATAATGCCAAGTACTGGACCAACTTATTTTCTGCAGTATGGGCTGCTCGTGTTGCCAACCATGCCACCAACATAAATGCCCCCAATATCCACAGCCAATTCACTCTTTGTACCAAGGCCAAGGCTGTGCGATCAAAGCCTGAACTAAAAAATAAGTATTCCAAGCCAACCAGGCCTAAAATAGCAAAAAATAAATGACTGTAGGTTTTTCTTAGAAAAGCTTCTCTGCCAGTTATGGCAACGGTCTGTGTAATATTCATGATCCTAACAATATAAACAGAATCTAGTTCTGTCTACCTTTAATTATTAAATTAAAATGCGTTGTAGTTTTAATGGAGGCCAGGTTTTATAATGCAGTCGGCCGCAGGAGAAAAGAAAACAGCTCTGCATAAAATACTCTGGTTCGTAACTCAGAAGGATATTTAAAAAACCATGTTTTTGTTTTCTTGGGGGAAGCGTTTTTAGTGACTGTTAAAACTTGTGCTACAGTCACTTATGCAATGCTACTAAAAAAAGTAAAACCCCATGGTTCTCAATATCTTGAAGCACATGGGGTTTTTAAGTGTAGCCGCCAAACTCACGGTGTGAATGCGGTATTTTTATCTTCCTGCTAACAGGTGGGTTTCGTATACTTGCTTCTGGTTACTTGATCACGTCAAGTCTTACGCTCCACAAATAGGAACAAATCCCGATAAAAAAAAGTTAATGAGACAAAAATACGTTAGTGATTCATCACCCATGTTTCAGCCGCACTACATCTTATATATTAGTCCATTTATACTATTAGTCAATAGGATTTTATGCTTTTGCTGCAAGGCGTTTAAATTGAAAAGGTGTACGGCGTGGGCATAAAACATAAAATAAAAATCAATACACACAAAAACACTTTGGTGATTTCTATCTCGGTAACTTTAGGCACACTTTTTTCATTGTTGTGATGATAACTAAACAATAAAAACATAGACATGATCATATGCCAAACATAGTGATGCGTAAAACCCAAAACAAACAGAGCAAAACAACAAACACCTGACAACCAAACATAACGTTCTTTTAAAATCTGCCTGGCCATAAAACCACCATTGAGTTGACCAATAGGCAAAAGACTCAAGGCACAGGTAAAAGAGCCCGCTAAGCCGGCCAAGTACATAGGATCATAATTAAGTATAACATCACTTTGTGGCTCTAGTTGAAATAGGTAGTGCAAAAAAGTACTGATCAAGTTTTGTCCCCAGCTAAACTGATAGCCATGCTCAACCATGGCCGATACATTAGATGACTTTAGACCCAAAACCATCAAAAATAGACTTGCAAAAAAAGCATAAAAAATGCCCTGACTGTGAACATGAATATCTATTTTTGGATTATCAACAATTGATTTGATGGTTCTAAATGTACCCAAACTTCCAAAAGGATAAGGAAAAGGCAAAACATAGGCTGGATAATAGACTTGGCCCTTTTTTTTCAAGGCCATATAATAGCCTAATTCCTTGCAGGCAAAGATCGCCATTAAATAAAGAGCAAACTTAAAACCAATCCCATTGACCATCAATAAAAAACTCAAGCCAAACAAAAAAACACTCAAAAATGTTTGTAATAAATTTTGCAAGGTCTGATCATTGCTCATTTTTTGAACTTTTTCCATGCTTCTCTATTTATATTGCCTTGACTCAAAGATCAATGATTAGGTTATCAATTAAGCGTGTAGAACCGACAAAAGCTGCCAAGGCTACCACAAATTTTTTCTCTATTTTTTCTGGGGGCAAAAAATCATCCCAATGCAAAATTTTTAAATACTGTAACTTGATTTCTGGATAGGCTTGTAAATAATTTTCCGCTTGCCCAAGTAAGGTTTGAACTACCCGTTCACCAGACTGGCTTGTTTCTTTAATCAGGCATAAAGCTTGGTACAAATGCCTGGCAATTTCTCTTTGCTGATCTGATAAGTATTGATTGCGTGAACTCATGGCCAGACCGTTTTTCTCGCGTATGGTTGGACAGGCCACCATTTCTACCGGCAAATGAAAAGCTTTGATCATTTCTTCAATAACTTTGACTTGCTCAACATCCTTTAAGCCCATAAACAGTTGGTCACAGGGGATCAAATGCAACAATTTCATTACCACTGTACAAATACCGTCAAAATAACCTTTGCGATACGCACCACACAAATGCGATGAAAAAAAACTTTCCATAATTTTAAATGAAAAATTTTTGGGGTACATCATTTCTACACTGGGGACAAAAACCAAGTCCACCCCCGCCTGCTCACACATGGCTAAATCTTTTTCTAAAGGCCGTGGGTATTGCTTTAAATCTTCATTGGGACCAAACTGCATAGGGTTCACAAAAACACTCACTGCCGTCTGTTGACATCTTTCTTTACTGGCTTCAACCAGAGAAAGATGCCCAGCATGCAGCGCTCCCATGGTGGGCACAAAACCCAAACTTTGCTTGTTGTTTTTTATCTCTTCAATCGCATTTTGAAGATCTGAAAAACTTTTAATAACATTCATGATGAACTCTCATTCAACAACCAATGCCAAAGATGCTGAGCTATTTCTAACTTGGAGATAGAGGTGTAATTTTGATACGACTTGGCTTCATTTTTTGCCATGAAGTGAACTGTGCTGCATCCAGAACCAAAACCTTTTTCATCTTTATAAACTTCATTGGCAACAATGGCATCAGCGTTTTTTTTGTTCATTTTATTCAAGGCATTGTCCATGATGTTTTGTGTTTCGGCTGCAAACGCAATCAAGTTTTGTCCTGGTTTTTTATGCTCCCCCATATAAAGGGCAATATCCTGCGTGGACTTTAAGTGAAGACTTAGGTCTTGATCATATTTTTTTATTTTTTCTTTTTCCTGATGTACTGGAACATAGTCTGAAACAGCCGCTGTGGCAAAAAAATAATCATAATCCATATGCTGCTGACTTGCCACAAACATATCTTGCGCAGTGGTAACGTTAATGATGTTGGCTACAAAATCAGCTTCAATCGCTACAGGTCCAGAAATAAGACTGACTTCTGCTCCACGCAAACTTGCCTCTTTAGCAATAGCATACCCCATGGTTCCTGTTGATGGTGAGCTGATAAACCGGACGGGATCAAGATACTCGCGCGTGGGACCAGCCGTAACAACAACCTTTTTACCCTTTAAACTGCTTTGCTTCTGAGCATAGCTTTCTAAGCATTGAATAATACTTTCCTCATTAGCCAACTTTCCAAGCCCTTCATCTTTACAAGCCAATTCACCTGACTGTGGATCAATGAATACAATGCCCTGCTGCTTTAAGTGAGTAATATTTTCTAGTGTTTGCGGGTTATGCCACATTCTTGTATTCATTGCCGGAGCAATAAATTTAGGTTTGTCAAAGGCCAAAAAAACCGCTGACAACAAGTCATCTGCTCTTCCCCATCTAAACTTAGCAATTGAGTCGGCTGTTGCTGGAGCCACCAGCATATAGTCATGCTGCTTAACCAATTCTATATGAGCAATACCTTTATCTGCACCTTCTAGCATATCACTGTAAACGGTTCTTTGTGATAAGGCTTCAAAAGTCAACTCGCCAACAAAGGCCTTAGCTGCAGGCGTCATTAAAACCGTGACCTGTGCGCCTTTTTTTTGCAAGCCTCTTAAAATTTCGCAGGCCTTGTAAGCCGCAATGCCGCCAGTAACCGCCAGTAAAATATTTTTATTTTCTATAATCATTTTATTTCATATCTTTAGATCTTTTTTACCTTTGCTTAGCAAATTGTTTTTGCCCTAAACTTAAAAGGCCATGCAGTGCCAGGTGTTCGTGGGGGATGAAATGTTTGGGTAAGTATTGATTGATGCTATCTAGAGCGCCGCCGGTTGCAACAACTTGGGCATTGTTCCATTTTCTTTCTGTACAAATTTTTTGTACCAAAGCTTCTACCATACTTGCATGCCCCATACACACACCATTGGATAATGCCGTTTGCGTGTTAAACCCAATCACGCTTTCACTCTTACTGTAATGAATTGAACTTAGGGCAGCCGCTTTTTCAAACAAGGCTTCAGCTGAAATACCAAAGCCAGGGCAAATCAATCCCCCAATAAACTCTTTGTTTTCATTGACCACACTCAAGGTGGTGGCCGTTCCAAAATCAACCACAATCAGGGGTGCGTGATAATGCTGCAAGGCTGCTTCTAAATCTGCCAAGCGATCTGCGCCTATGGTATGTGGCGATTCAACATTGACTTTAAAAGAGGTCTCAATGCCAGAGTGCAAAACAAATACAGCTTCACTTATTTTTTTTAATTCCGCCGTCACCTTAGGAACAACAGAACATAAAACCACCGGCGTTGTCTCTGTCAAGGCTGGCAATGCTTTTTCTTTGAACACCTGATTAATAAACACCACATACTCATCCTTAAGTCTGTGCGCTTGTGTTGCTATTTTCCAACTGTGGACAATTTTTCCACGCTCGGCCCATGCCAGGGCTGTTTTGGTGTTTCCTACATCAATCAAGAGCACGACAGCTCCTTTCTAATTCTCATTAATCCACGTTTTGTATTGTGCAACAGCACTCTGCATCACTTCTTGAAGATTCGCGGTCACTTTGACAAAACTGGGAACATAGCCCGTGTTTAATCCCATCATATCGTGCGTTACCAAGACCTGACCGTCACATACTTTGCCAGAGCCAATGCCAATGGTGGGAATGCTTAATTCTTGGCTGATGGCTTGGGCAACAGTTTCTTCAACACATTCTAAAACAATTGAAAAAACGCCCGCCTCTTGCAAGGCTTTAGCATCTTGCATAAGCTTTTGTTTGGCTGTATCGGTTTTACCTTGTTTTTTATAACCACTTTGTTGATGAACAGACTGTGGGCGTAAACCAATATGACCCATCACAGGGATACCCGCTGCTACAATCTTTTTTATGGTGTTGGCCAATTCTTCTCCACCTTCAAGCTTAACTGCTTGCGCTCTACCTTTGGCCATAAGCTTGATGGCATTGGCCACTGCTTTTTCAGGACTTACTTGATACGAGCCAAAAGGCATATCGCAGACCAACAAAGCTTTTTCCGTAGCTCTGGCTACAGCACTGCAGTGATGAATCATTTCCTGCATGCTCACACTGAGCGTATCTGAATAGCCCAAAACCACATTGCCCAAAGAGTCTCCCACCAACAGCATATCAACCCCTGCTGCATCTAAAATCTTTGCGGTTGGATAATCATAGGCGGTCAACATGCAGATTTTTTCGCCCTCATTTTTTTTGTTCTGTATATCACTGATGCGTATGGGTTTGTTCATGCTGCTTAATCCTTATCATGTTTTTTTGTATAAACTTCACTTAAATCATTGAATGTGGAGTTTTTCATGGCTTTTTTCCAGCTTTGGCTCAAGCTTAACCCTTGCTGACTGTCTTTTTGTAAGCTTTTATAAAAATCACCGTTTTGAATGGCCGTCATGCATGCTTCAAAACTATCTTGCAGTGCTTGAGTTGGCATCATTTTTTGGGCATAAACGGCACTACCATACAGAGCCGATGGACTAATGTTTTGCATGGTTTGATAAAAGCCTTTTTGATTGAACAAGCGCATAAAAATTTCCAGCTCTTTAACACATTCCAAATAGGCCAAGTCTTTGGGAATACCTTTTTCCACCATGGTATCCACGGCCTGCATCAAAAGCTTGGGCACACCGCCACACAGCACCGCTTGCTCAGAAAAAAAATCTGCATGCACTTCGGTTTTTACATCATAAAGCAAATGCTGCTGTTTTGTGCTTCCTAAGGCTTGCGCCAAGTGCTGAATATACTCTAAATCCTCTTCAGGCTTGGCACTATGAAATACATCTAATACACAGGGCAAGGCTTGTTTGTTTTTATAACAGGCTCTCACTTCATCTGCGATCATTTTGGGGGATAACAAAAGATGAGAAACTGTTTTGGGCAATTCATCAAAGTGATACAACAGAGTTGAACCATGCGCGTAAATAATCTTGCTGCCATCAGAGAGGGTATGGTTTTTAAAAAAATCCAGCATGGCATGGTCACTGATGAGCAAAGCCACAACAGAAAACCGGTTAATTTGGCCAATGTCTTCAACAGTAAAGCCATGTTCCCTGGCTATATCCTGATTGTCACTGCTTTGCCGTAAAACAATGCTGACCTGCCAACCTGAGTCTCTCAAGTTCTGAGCCCAAACCTTGGCTTGATTGCCGTAACCAACAATAGCGATACGCTTATCCATACTTTATGCCTATCAGAGCAAAACTTGCCTTTCAAGACAAAAACACAGCACCAGTAAAGGCATAGTTTACTATCAATGTAGACAATTTATTCATCAAGAATTGTTTTAAAAAACCGTCTGAGCTGTTCGCTGCCATCTTGGTTATTCAAACCAACCATGCGTATGTAGTTTGTTTGATCAAAGTCTCGTTTGCGCCAATAAAATTCATTGCCACCGCTGCCCTCAAGAAAATTATGCGCTTGGGTTGCTCTTGATGTTTGATCGTACTGATCACCCCAAAATAAACCAGCATACATTTCTGCATGGGTAAAGCCTGTAAGTTTTTTCAGGTCCGCCCTAGGTCTAATGCCATAATTTGTTGCCGAAGCACGAAATTGATCATTATTTCTGTGCATGGTTTCCATATGTCTTTGTGTGGATTTACTGACTAAAAAAGACTCCCTGTTAAACTCTATCCAGACGCTCTCAAGCTCACTGTCCACAACACTGGAGTATAATGTGTTTGATCTATGCTCATGCCAATGTTTTACAAAAAAAGCATAGTTTAGATCAAAATAAAGCTGTGAAAGTGCCGCTCTATAAGCACTGGCCAGTTTGTATTTTTCGTCATCATCGATAAAAGATAGGTCTAAATTGCGTTGCTGGATTTCCGATTTTACAAAACTTTTTAATTGATCTTGCTTACGTTCAAAACCTTTTTGTGTAAAGCCTGCTGGCCTCACAACAGCGCTGTCAATTAAGAACTGAAACACATAATTTTCACTTGAAAACAAAAGGCTGGGTGAGTACTCAAAACTTCCAGGGATAGCCTTGATAAAGCTTAACATCAGTGGTTTATCAAGCAACTGACCAGCTTCATTTTTGGTGTACTGCGCAAAAGAAACCATAATGCTTTGCAAGCTTTCTGTTTCTTGGTTTTGATCAACATCCACTATAAAATACAAATTCAAATATTGCTTTTCATAGTGCGGACTCACAAAAGCGCGTTTAAAAACTTTACGCAGGCTATCTTTGCTATTTTTTTGTTCTGCAACTTGCTCAAAACTATTATAATGTAATTTATCTTGCCAAGACATGGTCTTGGTTTCACTGGCATCGACCGCGTCCACCACATCTACATCTCTGGTGGCATAATGGTATCTTTGATTACGCAAACTCAAGATATAATCGTATCCATTGATTTCACGACACTTTAAATACAACTCTTCTTTGTCAGATGGCTTATTTTGCTTGATCACAAAATCCAGACAGTTGCTTAAGTTTTTAAGCTTGGGCGCATAGGCCTCATACATTTCAAATTGATTATTGTTGTATCGTGTAGCCCAAGTTATGGTGTTGGCTTCACCCGTCAATGATGATGAATAAAATGTCCACCCCTCTTGTGAAGGTCTAAGCTCTTGCACACCTGTTTGCGCAAACAATGAAGACTCAATCAACATGCCAACACAAAACATCCCTAAACATAAATATTTAATTTTAATCATTTTTCCCCCGGTTTTAAATTATTCAACGCATCATAACACAGCAAAAGCACTGGTTCAAGTACAGAAACTCAGTCCTAGCCTAGGGTGTAAAAACATGTATAATATAATTGAAATGACCTTGAGAATAATTCAACACTGTATTGTATTGGCCTTTGTTGCAAGTTTTTGTCTTTTTGCACAAGATAATGAGTCCCCCCCACCTTTAAATCCTTATGACTCACCTTGGGGAGAACCTGCAAAACCGCCTTCAGGCTCAAATAACAACTCACCAGCAAACAGTCCTTTTGACCAAGATGAAGATGACAACTCTTTTATACCACCAAGCTTTGGCGGCAGTTCATCTTCAAGCAGCAATCAAACAGGCGAAGGCAAAACCAGTTTTATGTTGATTGAACCTTCCGACGTTGATCAGTGTAGGGCATGGAGCAATCAAATGTTATCCAACAAAAGTTTTCCCGATTTTAACGAATGTCAATTTAATCTAGAACGCAAATTAGAAGAGACCCGCTCTGCTATTGAACACAGCATAGACACAGTTGAGCGCTATAAACTTAAAAAAATGCTGCGTGGTAAAATGAAGAATGAAGATCGTAAAAAAAATCAGATGGATTATTCAAAATTAGAAGCACGTCTTAAAGCAGAAACAAAAAAAGGCTGCGTTTGTATAAAAAAATAGCCGCAAAAGCGATAACTCTACTTTTCTGATCCTCTTAAAAGTAAAACCATCCGCCTTGAGACTTTACAAAACCAACTGCCCAGGTAGTATACGCTCGCATGGATATTTTAAATGATATTTTTGGTATGCCTTTGTTTCCTCACATTTATGCCATCCCGTTTAGTATTATTTTGGGCATGATTTTAGGCTACAAATTAAGAGGCAACACAGAATTGTTTGAAGACGAAAATAAACGTCCCCCAAAACCCAAAATTTAAGGTATAGTTAGTAGACGAATGCGATCCCCAGCAAAAAGCAAGTTATCCTTTGGCGGCCCATTGAGCCCTATGGTCAAGACCATGATCATCATCAATGTCTTGTTTTACGTATGCAGTTTATTGGTGCGCAACAAAGGTTTTGTTGGCAGCATGAGCTATCAAATGGTTTTGGTTGAACTCTTGGGCCTTTCTCCAAACAGAGTTTTTCAAGACTTCGCGTTTTGGCAGTTTTTTTCTTATCAGTTCATGCATTTGGAGTTCTTCCATCTTTTATTTAACATGCTGGCCTTGTATTGGTTTGGCTCAGAGCTTGAGTGGACTTGGGGCAGTAAAAAGTTTTTACAGTATTATTTTTTTGCCGGAGTTGGCGCTGGCTTGGTCTCTGCTATTCTTAAAATTCCCACCATTGGCGCCTCTGGTGCAATTTTTGCGCTGCTTTTAGCCTACGGCATCATGTTCCCCAACCGAGTGCTCTACATTTATTTTGTTATTCCCATCAAAGCCAAATATGCGGTTATGGCTTTTGGCGCTTTAGAGTTCATTGCTTTGCTCAATGCTGGACCCAACAGCCGAGTTAATCACGCAGCTCACTTAAGCGGCTTGGCCTTTGGTGGACTGTGGTTTTTGTACATGCGCTACCAGCATCATGTCTATGCGCTTTGGTTACGCTTTAAACAACCAAAAAAGCGCAAAAAACCCAATCTTAAAGTCATTCGTTTTGATAAAGCGGTCAATGATGACGAAGACAGCAAACCCACCATTCATTAAGGCAATTCTTTTAGTTTGACAAAAATGATGCTATGCGCTAATTGATCCGTAAACAGAAAGGATAGGCGTATGACTTATAAACACTTACAAACTTACTTTTTACTCGGCTTTCTTACTTTAACGGCTTTGGTCCCCAACTCTTATGCTCAAATTACAGGCGACAATTATAATACTAAAAAATTAGCCCAGCACAGCAGAAATTTTGTTGCCTTACCGGATGCTATGAACGCTGCTTTGTTTTCTTTTGTTTTCGATGAATACATTAAACCTTATGATTTTAACGTTGAAAACAATACCGTATCGGCAAACTTTATGGGCTTATTATCTCATTTAGAGCTGCATAAAAACACAACCGATGCGTATTTATTAACTGAACATGAAACAAACATAGAAAACCCAAAAAATGAACATAAAGTCATCTACACACATTGGTTAAGCATCAGCGGTCGATTTGATTTAAATACACACTCTAGTTTTATCCTGTACAGTCTTGATGGTGGTTTTTCATGGTTTTTTGAACTTGATAATGAAGCTATCCCTTACCTTATAGAAAAAGAAAATAAACTGCTGCGTGTTCACGCCGCTTTAACCACTCACCTAAAAGCCCAAAAAAAATAAGACTCTCATTGCACAAATTTTAATAAGGAGAAAATTCTATGTTGAACTGGAACACAAAGAATATTTTTTTAGCTTTATCTTTACTGCTTATTTCATTTGCTCACACCGCAAATGCCCAGGTAAATATAAACGCTTTAAGCACCACAGAACTGCAAAAATATGATTCTGTATTTGTAGCTTTAACGCCAGAGATGAACCAACGCTTGCTTGATCTGATCAATAAAGAGCGTATTTCTTTTAACCCAGAGAACGACGTGCTGGCATCTTATTTAGGCATCGATTACTCCATCAGTTCAAATCGAAACTCTCAAACCAACCCGTCTTATATATTAAGCAGTTACACCCATGACAAAAGCAACCCTGATGAAAGTGATAAAGTTATCTATACCCATAAGATAAAAGTATCCAGCCTTACACCCAACCAATCCAACTCTTTGGTGACTCTGTACAGCTTAGATGATGGACATACCTGGTTTTTTAGAATCAGTGATGAGTATGTCCCCGGTGAAGAAGAAACAAAATGGCTGCTTATAAGCTCTGCAATTGTAGCAAATCTCATTGAAGCAGAAGAATGATCCTATTTTTAAACCTTTAAAAGCCATTGTTTTATTTTTTACAGCTATGGCAACCACTGTAGAGCCTAGGTCTTTTTCTTGCGAATTGTATAGAAGATAACGTGATGTGGTGGTTGCACTGATAGCTTGAGAAAAATATCAACCACCTCATTCATGACTTCATCATCTTTTGATATTGCAAGTAACGCATACCCAAGCAAACCCAATTCATACTTAGCGTCTGCAATGTCCATCATAAAAGAGCCTTGAGCAAAGCGCCATAAATCCACAGTCAAATCACTCTCTGACAGACTTAAATATAAGCCATCGTTTCCACTTGTCTTTTCTATAATTTCTTCTTTTTCAGATCTTTCAGAAAAATCTGGTTTTATTTGCGCTGGACCAGATTGAACACACTGTTGTATGCTGATATTTTTTAAACACAAAAGCCCATGACTTCAAACCATGGTATGGTTTATTTTTACGCGTACTTTAAACAAGAAAACACTAGAAAAATAAAGCGGCTTTATATACAAGAACACTTATGGCTGGCGCACAAACACCCTTGATGAAGCAATATTTGCACATTAAATCCAACTATCAAGACTGCATACTGTTCTTTAGACTGGGTGATTTTTATGAAATGTTTTTTGATGATGCGCAAAAAGCTGCGCCTATTTTGGATATTGCCCTCACCTGCAGAGACAAGAACGCCCAAGATCCTGTGCCCTTATGCGGCGTTCCCCACCATAGTGCCAACAGCTACATTGCCAAGCTTTTAGACCATGGTTTAAATGTGGCCATCTGTGAACAAGTAGAAGATGCTGCAGCAAGCAAGGGCTTGGTCAAACGCGATGTAGTTAAGGTGGTAACCCCCAGCATGCGCACAGAAAACGAAGGTTTAAGCCCCACTCAAGACAGTTATATTGCTGCCATTTGTCCTTTCACAGAACACAATCAAACACTTTATGCTCTAGCCTGGATGAACATTGCCAACGGTGATTTTGCCACCACTGTTTTAGATTCATTAACCAGCATGGAACACCAACTGTGGCAACTCAAAGCCAAAGAGATTTTAATTCCTAATAAAAATTTACCTGCAGAACTGTGCGCCTGGCAAACTGCTTTTGCAAGTGTTCAAAAAAACCTTGTTTTTCATTCAATGGAAAACTGGGTGTTTTGTGATGCTGAAAAACCTCTAGCGCACTTCTTCAAGCTAAATAACTTGCATGGCTTAGGTTTTAGCAATATTCAAGCGCAAGCTGGCAGCTGCCATGCTGTCTTGTATTATGCCAAAGACTTGCGCAAAAACAATTGTGCCCATCTGGATATCCCAAAACACCAACACAGCCAACAATCTTTGTATTTGGATAGAGTCAGCCAAAATCACTTAGACCTTTTCCCCAGTCCCCACTCATCTCAACATGATCTGTTTACCTTGCTCAATCAATGCAAAAATAAAATGGGCACACGTCTGCTCTACGCTTGGATGAGTAAACCTTTATTGGATCATGAGCAAATCCATATGCGCCTTAAAGCTGTAGCAAGTCTTTATGATAACACTCAAATTTTGCAAGAGCTGCAAAGCCTGCTTAAAGGCATTTGTGATTTAGAGCGCTTATCCAGTAAAATCATTCAACACACGATTAAACCTCTAGAGCTTACGGCAATTTTGCAAAGCTTACAGAGTATTCCACTTTTATCTGAACATTTAAACAAACTAAACCTGCAAAGCAACAGTGCTTTAAGCGTGATTAAAGAGACACTATCGCCTTGTCAGGCCATTATTGATCTTCTTGAGCAACGTTTACAAGAGGAACCGGGAAAAAGCATAGATGATGCCTGGGTCATCAAACAAGGCTTTAATCCAGAACTGGATGAACTCAGACAATTGTGCAGCAACGGCCAAGACTGGCTCAATCAGTTAGAACAACAAGAGAAAAAGCAAACCGGCATCAGCACCTTAAAAGTTAGGTTCAATAAAGTTTTTGGTTATTACATTGAGGTCAGTAAAAGTCATATCAGCAAAGTTCCCTCTCATTATGTGCGCAAGCAAACCCTGGTCAATGCTGAACGTTTTGTCACTGAAGCGCTTAAAAACTATGAAGTAAAATTGCTCAATGCTCAAGATGAACGCTTGCGTCTAGAAAAAGTGCTCTACCAGCAACTGCTCAAGGATCTTTCTCCACTTGCCCACCAACTTAAACAACAAGCCTATTTGATTGCGCAACTGGACGTTTTTGCTGCCTTTGCACAAACATCTTTAAACAACAGTTATGTTTGCCCAAACTTATGCGCCAAAGATGCGCCTCTAATTATCAAGCAAGGAAGGCATCCCATGTTGGAGCAGCATGTAGAGCCGGGCAAAAGCTTTATTGCCAACGATATTGTCTTGAATCATGATCAACAACAAATGATTATTTTAACCGGCCCCAATATGTCGGGGAAATCAACATTGATGCGGCAAACAGCTCTGATTGTTTACATGGCACATATTGGTTGCTTTGTACCGGCACAAGAGGCTAATATTCCCTACGTAGATCAAATTTTTACGCGGGTGGGCACAGGTGATGACTTGGCCCAAGGTCGCTCAACCTTTATGGTTGAAATGAATGAAACCGCCAAAATTTTACGCAATGCCAGCAAAAACTCACTGATCATTTTAGACGAAGTTGGCCGTGGGACCAGCACCTATGATGGTCTAGCTTTAGCCTGGGCGGTGTCAGAACATATTCATGATCACATTGAAGCCAAAACCTTATTTGCTACACACTACCACGAGCTAACAGAGCTGGCAGAACAAAAGGATAAGATGCAAAACTTTCACGTTGCTGCCAAACTCTGGCAGGAAAAAATTGTTTTTTTACACACTCTTAAGCCCGGACCTGCCAGCCAAAGTTATGGTTTAGAGGTAGCAAAAATGGCGGGTGTTTTAAACCCTGTCGTAGATCGTGCGCGCAATGTCCTAAACACTTTAGAGCAACAGCATATGAGCTCGCCACAAAGCAGTTTTGATTTTTCAACTCAAACTGCCAAGTCAACCCCCTCTGTATCAAGATTTGAGCAGGAACTAAAAAACACCGACCTCAACACTTTATCTGCCAAACAAGCCCTGGATCTACTGTATCAATGGCAAAAAAAATTAAATTCCCTATAGCTATACCCAAACCATAGGGAAAAACTTTGGATATATTAAACATGCTGGGTATGGCTTTATCCTGTTTTGTTTTGATAAACTTGGAAGCCTGTTTAATTTGCGCTATAATTGGCGCATGTTGGCAATGGGTAAAAATGGGATGAAACTTTTCTGCCTTGTACTGTTGATTTTAACCAATAGTCTTTTGCTTTTTGCCCAAGATAGCTCAGCAGATTTAGAAAACTTACGTGTCAAAAAAAAGCTTGGTATTGAACAGGTGGTTTTAACCTTTACCCAAGCGATTGACAGCAAAGGTCATTTTTTAAAAGCTCATGAAAACTCTCCGCATGCACGCTACTATGTTGATTTTTCTATAGCCAAGCTCAAGCAAAACTTTCCCTCACCCAATTTGGGACAGGACTTTTCCTTGATCCAAAATGTGCGCATTGCCCAAAAAGACAAACAAACCGTACGCGTTGTTTTAGACTTACCTAAAACACTGAATCAAAACAACATTGTCTTGGAACACAACCAGACTTCCACCACCATATCTTTGGCTAAAAAAGCAACCGATTTGGCCATTTTGCAATTGGAAGAATCTGGCCCCCTAAAACATGAAATTAAGAATAGCCCGTCGCCAGAGGCTAGCCAGAACACATTAAATAAGCCGGAGATAAAACCCAATAATCCAGCCAATCCTCCCATAGACATAGAAATTCCCAGCAGCCAAGAATTGGAAATTTCTCCTTCAAAAACCCAATCCAAAAAAATTGAACCCACCGTAAAAGTAGAAGAAATTATCATCAACCCCCCAAAAAATAAAAGCTCTCGTCACACCATTATTATTGATGCCGGTCATGGGGGTGAAGATTCTGGTGCGCTGGGACCCTTTTATAAAACCCATGAAAAAGATGTGACCTTGAGCATTGCCAAACGTTTGAAAAAAATTTTAGACAATGATGACAAATACAGTGTGTTGATGACGCGGGAAAAAGATACTTATTTGCATCTATGGGATAGAACTAACTTTGCCAACAAACACCAGGGTGACTTGTTTGTGTCCATTCATGCCAATGCCAACAAAAAACACACTGCCAATGGCGTAAGCACTTACTTTTTGCACAATGCTGATGATGAAGAAAGTTTGCGCGTGGCCATGCGAGAAAACGGTGAGTTGGCAGTACCCAAAAGCAAAAAAAAAACCCAAAACGATGCCTACTTTTTAGAGGTGATGAAAGCCTCCATGCTGAAGAATTTTCATACCGTTCAATCTACGGATTTAGCGCGTATTGTCCAAAACAGTTTATTCAAGCACCTGAGTCAAAACTACAGTAAAGTTTATAATAGGGGCGTTAAAAGTGCTCGCTTTTATGTTTTAACCGGTGCCAACATGCCAGCTATTTTAGTAGAAACCTCTTTTATCACCAACAAACTTGAAGAAAAGCGCCTGCGCAGCTCATCCTACCAATATCAAATTGCTTTAGCCATTTACCGCGGCATTCAAAACTATTTTAAACAGCAAGACAACAACATGAGTCATGCCAGTATGTACTAAAAAAGCCTGCTTTTTAGGCAGGCTTTTTTGGAGTGTATGTTTTTTTGGCTGAGTTAACTTTTATCAGTGACACTGGACCACAGCTTGGTACATGCCGCTGCTTTCATAAGAATCCATAAATAAACCTTCTAAATCTCTGACATAGTTTGAACCAAATCTAATTTTGTAACCCTGAATACCACCAACACTGGGCACCACAATTTTCATGATACTCATATCACCACCTTGCAGCTGAGTCATGGGGAGGTTCTGATAGTTGTTTGCAAAGTCATTAACAACTTGTACGTCCACAGTAGGTGCAAAAGCCAAGTCTTCATTGAATCTTACTTCAATATGTGCGGTATGAATCTCTTGACCAGAAGCATCAATAAAACACTGACGAATATAATTTCTTGAAATTATGTAAGGTTTCCCTGGAACGGTTACACCACCATCAGAGTTTTCAAAGCCACCGCCGGTATTGAACTTATGGCTGATGGGTGTGGTTAAGGCCATATTTAAACCCAAAGGCCTAACTGTTTGATTGACGCTAAACGTATAATCTGCTCTATCTGCCAAAGGCTGCGTTGATGGACAGGGCGTGCTTGGATTATCATCAGGGTTAATGTGAAATGTGACAATGCTCCCGGTACTGTCCACTGACAAGGTTAAACATTGTGTTAAGTTGGTGGGAATCCCGTTGATGTCTTGAGTTAAACTAAAGTTTCCTATAAGACTGCCTACATCCACAGGCATACTGAATACCGCTACAATTTGCGCTGTTTCATCGCTTGTGGTTGTGTCATAACCCGGTGTAAAGTCTACCACATAAAATTTGGAGGTATCCACAATGGGCCCCTCACCCGTGCGGGTATCATCTACCGCACAGCCGGTAAAAAGCATACCTGACAGTGCTGCAAAACTGGTTAATATAAACTTATTCATTTTCATACCTACATCTCCTTATAAGCCAATAGTCTATGCTGCTATTGAATTGTATTCTTACAAGGATTAATAAAAGCAAAGATGATGCCAAGAATCATCAATTTAACATATTGTTTTTATTGTATATTTTCAAAAACAACGTTGGGTATTTTTTAGGCACTTTGTTTTAGTTGTGACACCATGGCATAAAAATAGGCCTGGTGATGGGCATCCATAAACCAGGCCTATTAATTTGATGTACAGTCGTTTTAGAAGCAGGGCGAGATCAGTTGGAATAAGTTTCCACTCTCGTAGTCGCCAGGAACCAAATCACCATTGCCTTGCCTAACATGCAAGGTATCGCCTTGAAGATCCACCACATCGTTTCTAAAAATCTTCAGCTTATGTCCCGATAAAGCGCCACCGCTGTTAATGTGAACACCAAAGATATCCATGCGTCCTGAGTAAGCAGGCCATGTTGGGTAAGTTGGGTCGTTGGGAAAGATAGAAGAGCCAATCACACCTGTTTTTACACGCACCAAAGGCGCACGCGCAAGATCTTCATTAAAGAAAATAAACATGTAAGGTTGACCACAAATTTCATAATAGTTGACGTCAATCACGTGTGGCGGATTGGCTGGATCAGTAAAGCCAAAGCCACCTGCAGCGTCAAAATTGAAGTCGGTGTACATTCTATAGATGTTTAAAAATTTTAAGTTTTGACCTAAAGCGGAGGTAACGGTTTGAAAAAGAGTTAGCTCATATTTGGCGTTGGCCGCCAAAAGGGCTCCACCCCCATTGGGTGTGTTGATGATGAACGTGGCATTTTTACCTGAACATTGAACGGTGGTGGTGCTAGTTAAATCCGTGACGCCGCCTCCGTTGATCGTCTCTGTTAGCCTAAAACCATTTTGTAAACTAAACTGGTCACAGTTCTCGCTGAATGTTGCCGTTATATAGTTGACGCCTAAATCCGAAACATCTGTAGGCGGATTTTGGCCCATGTAGTTTGGGTAGAAATTCTCAATAACAAAGGTACTTTGTAAAGCCAAACTTTGCAAATTGACTTGTCTTTGGTTTTGAAAGTTATCCACGGGTCCACACCCATGTATAAACAAAGCTAAAATAGTCCATAAACTTGTAGATATAATGTATTTATAACGCATGATGTTATTTGTTTAGCACAGTTCCCTGGCCAGTGCAAGCGCTATTTTTATTTGCTCAGCAATTTAAGCTAAGGGTAAACTCTAAAACAGACTTTATTTTCAAAGGCTTAGGGCATTATATCTAACAAATGCGTTCATATTAAGAAACGTTTGCAAAACACGATTTGCAATCCGAATAACTTGTAAGTATTTCTTAACGGCCTTTATCTTGTGAGTAAGACTATTTTGAAAAGTGGCATGGTAAACAATTTCCCAAGGCAACCATAAAATATCAAACGAGCTCGCGAAGCGAGTTCGAGTCTCCCGCTTCGCTCTTTATTAAAAGGGAAAATCGCTTTTTAGGTATTCTTGTGAGGAACGAACTAGAATACTTTATGCAAAGCCCCCTCACCAACAAAAAACGTCGTTTTTGTTGGCTCACCCTTTGCGAAAAACTACCTCAATCAAGCGGGGTACGCCATGTTGCCAAAGGCAACATAAAATATCAAACGAGCTCGCCAAGCGAGTTCGAGTCTAAATAGCAACCAATGCTTTTTAAAACTCATGATTATAAAATGTTGAAAAATTTTGAGAAGTGGCGCGGTGTACGAGACTCGAACTCGCGACCTCCAGCGTGACAGGCTGGCATTCTAACCAACTGAACTAACACCGCGTTTAGAATAAACTTGTTTGAAACAAGTTTTTAGCTTCTAACAAGCTTTTGTAAGCAGGTCAATCATTTTCACTGATTTTTACGCATCAAGCATGCAAAAATCAATTTTAATTAAATGCTACAAATTTTTAATCAACATCCATGTGCCTAAAAAGACCAAGGCAAAAGCAAAAATAAACCGAAAGGTTTTTAAAGGGAGTTTTTTCATGGTGGCATGACCAATAAAAACACCAAGCATGGCAATGATGCTAAAGTAGATAATCAATTCTTGATAACTCTGTAAATTTAAGCTTTTTTGATACACCCAAAAGCCCAAAAAAGCATTGAAACAAATGATAAATAAAGATGTTCCTACGGCATGCTTATGCTCTAGCCCAACCAATAAAACCAAAGCCGGCACAATCAAAAAACCACCACCAACCCCCAAAACACCGGTCAATACACCAATGATCATGGAGTAGAAAAAGCTGGTGGCAACTTTATGCTGTCCTTGCAATTGAACATTTCCAGCTGATTTAGCTCTAAACATTTTGTAAGCGGCAAAAAAGACAATGGCCACAAAAATATTAACCTGCATTGTTTGCGACATCACAAGACCCATACGGGCACCAAGATAGGTCCCCAACATGGAGCCCGGAATAAAACTCAAGGCGGCTGTCCAGTCGATATGCTTATCTTTAATATTTAAAATACTGCCAAAAACAGCATTAATCCCAACCACTGCAAGACTCGCCATGACTGCTAACTTACTATTAAGATGAAAAATATGCATAAAAATGGGGACCGTCAATAAAGAGCCCCCACTGCCCATCAAGCCCATACATAAACCGGTTAACAATGCTAAAACGGGCATTGGCCCCATCAATAAATCCCAATTTATCATGAAGCCTTTATTATCTGTCTTAAGTCTGAAAGTACATTTTCTAGCTATTTATTTTATTAGAAAATTTCTCATTCTAAGCCAAGAACTATGTTCAAACCTTCAAAACCTGTACATAAAAAAAAATCACCCTTCGGGTGATGTTTTTTATGGTGGGCGGTGAGGGGCTCGAACCCCCGACCCTCTGCGTGTAAAGCAGATGCTCTCCCAGCTGAGCTAACCGCCCATTTTGACCAAATGGAATGCTATAGCTAGCAAATCATTGCCAAAAGGTCTACATTTTTTTTAGTGCTTCAGCACTAAAACTAAGAACGGCCCCTGATGCTTGTTGATACGCACTTTCCGTCAGATTTACCATATGGGATATTTTGTTGATATAGCCTAAAAGCTCTGAGCTCAGATCTTCTTTGGCAATACTTGTATTCTCCTTTTTTTCTGTCATAAAACATATCTATAGTTACATGCTTCAAGATAACTTAAGTCAGTTTGTTCATGAATCAGTCCTATTGCATGTTCAGCAATGATATATTCGGCATAAAGTAAATTTTGATAACGACGATCATTCATGGCTATTTCGTCCACGAAAAATTTGGTTCCATCCATGATAGATACAATATTTTTTTGGGCTTTTTTTAATTTTTCCTCATCTGCTTGCGGCAATAAATTCTTTTTGAGTTTTGATATGACCATCTGGAGCCTTTAAATACACATGATATTCAAACACAACATGCTGGCAATCTTCTACGTATTCTGCCAAAGCGCTAGGGTTGCATCGATTGTAAGTATATAGACTTTTATCAGAATTACAGATGATGAAAGTACTGTCTTCCTCTAACGCTACCATAAAACAGTCCCCCAATTCAGGCTCTATACGATGTGTAATTTCATTTGGATTTTGCTTGCACGCATCTCCTAGATTGCTGGCAAACTGAAAAATCTGATCATACGTCATTTTTATTCTCTTTGCTGACCCAAGATCTAAATCATAATGATCTTTTAGTTCTTTTCTTGGAGTAACCAAGCGCGGCATGCCGTATATACTTGAATAGGTAAACATATTGTTATCAAAAAATTTCGTATTACCAACACTATCTATATTTTCCCACCAAGTTCTTTGATGTTCAAACATGGCCCACTGTGACTCTTGAATTGTGGCTCTTCTAATCTCTAGATAATGCGATAAATCATCACTAGCTCGCAACTGCATTCTAAATGTAGTTGGACTTTCTACTTCTCTAAAAAAACCAAGATAGCTTACCGGTGGAAAATTCTGAGCCAAAGATACTCTAAAGCCACCACTGGTTGGTTTTTCATTTACAGTTGCAATAAAAAGCCATGAAGTTTCTAAGAGTTGGTCTTTATTGAGCTTTTGCCTAATTTCTGGCTGATCATGATGCTCATTTAAATACTCAATTAATTGCTCAAGGTAGGGTTTTCTGAACGATAAAAGCGCCTGCCATTGCTCTGAAGGACTTTGATATCGGTAAGACTCCAATCTTTTTTCATCTTCACTATTAGATTGTGCAAAAAGTGTTGTAGATAGACATACAACGAACATGCATAAATTATAGAAAGCCTGTCGCATCACCAACGCAAAATACAACACTTTGCATCATTAATCAAGTCAAGATATAGCCTCGATCACCGCGGTTAATGCACAGGTTTGTTCTCTGCATCTTGCACATCTTTTTCAAATATGGGCGGCAAAAAGCTTTCGATGTTGCTTAAAAAGTCGCTTTTATTGCTTTCATCCAAAGCCAAAGCCTCTTTAAGCACATCATCGGCATGCTCCATAGGATACACGGTCAGCTCTTTTAAAACATTCTTAGGAATATCTTTAAGATCTTTTTCATTCTCTTTAGGAATAATAATGGTTTTTATCCCACCTCTGTGCGCTGCCAGTATTTTTTCTTTTAATCCTCCTATGGGCAAGACTCTACCGGCAATGGTTATTTCACCAGTCATGGCCACATCATTTCTTACCGGTACATGAAGCAAGGCAGATGCCAATGAGGTTGCCATGGTAATTCCTGCTGACGGTCCATCTTTAGGTATAGCACCTTCAGGGACGTGGACATGAATATCAATCTTGGAATAGAAATCATCTCGCAAACCAAAGGCCTTGGCCCGAGAGCGCACATAAGACAAAGCCGCATGCGCAGATTCTTTCATAACATCCCCCAATTTACCGGTCATGGTCAACTTACCATTACCTGGCATAATCGTGGCTTCTATATCCAATAAATCTCCACCCAGTTCAGTCCAAGCCAAACCAATGGTTCTGCCAACGGTTTTTATCTGATGGGCTTTGCCGTACTTAAACTTTTCTACACCTAAATATTTACCAACATTGCTGGCGGTTAAAGTTCTGTGATGCTCTTTGCCTTTTTCAACCACTTCTTTAGCAATTTTTCTACACAAAGACGCCAGTTCTCTTTCTAAATTACGCACCCCGGCTTCTTTGGTATAGCGACGAATCACCTTACGAATGGCGTTGTCATTAAAACTAATGTTTTGATCACTTAAGCCGTTGGCTTCTTTTTGTTTGTCCACCAAATACTGCTTGGCAATATTTAGCTTTTCATCTTCAGTGTAACCGGCCAATGAAATGATTTCCATTCTGTCCAGCAAAGGTCTGGGAATGGTATGCAAAGAGTTGGCTGTGGCCAAAAATGTTACCTTGGATAAATCATAATCCAAGTCCATATAGTGATCACTAAACGTTGCATTTTGTTCCGGGTCCAAAACTTCTAACATGGCGCTGGATGGATCACCTCTGAAATCCGAAGACATTTTATCAATTTCATCTATCAAAAACACAGGATTGCTGGTACCGGCTTTTTTTAAGGATTGGATCAATTTACCCGGCATGGCTCCAATATAAGTACGCCGGTGCCCTCTGATTTCAGCTTCATCGCGTAAACCACCCACAGAAATTCTAACAAACTTCCGGCCCATGGCTGAAGCAATGGAGCGTGCCAAAGAGGTTTTACCCACACCCGGAGGACCTACAAAACAAAGAATAGGCCCTTTGATTTTTTTGACCAGCTTTTGTACGGCCAAGTACTCTAAAATTCTTTTTTTTACTTTTTCTAAACCAAAGTGGTCTTTGTCTAAAATATGCTGCGCAGCTTGCAGATCCAACTTGTCTTCAGAGTAGTTGTACCAAGGCAGATCCAAGATCCAGTCAATGTAATTGCGCACCACGGTTGCTTCTGCCGCCATCGGTGACATCATTTTAAGCTTTTTAAACTCTTTTTTAACTTTATCTTCTGCTTCTTTGCTGAGCTTTTTATTTTTGATGCGCTTTTCCAGCTCATCCATCTCAGCTTTAAACTCATCTTTTTCACCCAGCTCTTTTTGAATCGCATTCATGCGTTCATTGAGATAATAATCTTTCTGGGTTTTTTCCATTTGTTTTTTAACCCGAGATTGTATTTTTTTCTCAACTTGCAAAATTTCAATTTCAGATTGCATCAAGGTATACAGTTTTTCCAAGCGGGCTTTGGCATCGGTAATCTCTAAAACCTCTTGTTTGTCTTCTTGTTTCAACGTCAAGTGCGCGGCGATGGTATCGGCCAACCGTGAGGGTTCATCAATGGCAGCCACACTCATCAACATTTCAGGCGGAATTTTTTTATTGAGTTTGATATAGGCTTCAAAGGTTGTGTGCACTGTACGCATCAAGGCTTCAACTTCTACAGAGCTGCCCTTATCTTCACCAACTTCATCAATGCTGCACATGTAAAATTTTTCACTTTGCTCATAGGCATGAATTTTGGCACGCTTTTTACCTTCAACTAAAACTTTAACTGTGCCATCGGGCAATTTGAGCATTTGAATAATGTTTCCCAATGTTCCCATGTTGTAGATATCTTCGGGCTTTGGGTCATTGTTTTTAGAGCTTTTTTGCGCGCACAACAATAAATCTTTTTCAGAGGCCATCGCATGCTCTAAGGCCGCAACCGATTTTTTACGACCCACATACAAAGGCACCACCATGTGTGGGAATACAATAATATCTCTTAACGGTAAAAGCGGTAGTTTACGCTTGTTTTTTGCCGTTTTCGCTTTTTCATCTTGATCAAATAACATTCAATTCTCCTTCGTTGACTTTTTATTATAATCACTATGGAGAACTTGGCAATAGGCAAAGGTGATGCCAAAACCTATCTTTTTATTAATCTTTCATACGGCAAACAACGCCCAATTTCTTAGATTTTAACTTACCGTTGATATCACCATCTGCAAGGTTAAAGACATAAGCTTTATAACCATTTTTGTACGGCACATCTAATGATGACCACAAGGATAGATCATACAATGATTGTCCTTTATAGGTTTCTAGCGTGTAATAGAACTCAACTTTACTCGCTGAAGATTCGGTGGTTTTGCTCATCACAGCCATTTTAAACTGTCGGTAAGGATTATCAAACACCGTAACTCCACCAGCATTGTAAAATTCAGCCAACTCCAAAATGGTGGGTAAGCCTGCATATTCTTGCTCACAGTATTTCTTTGCTTGCATGTAATTCATCATACAGGGTTCTCCCATGGCATTTTCAGAACATTGATTCTTGTTCTTCTCATTTTTTTTAATGACTTCACTGAGAAGTGTTAAGCTGGCACTTTCTTTTTGTTCCAGATAAATTGCAATGACTGTATCTTCTTGCGATTGTTTTAAAAGAGGTAAAATATTTTCTGAAACTTGTTCTTCTTGTGCAAAAACCACATGGCCCAAGTTGAATAAAGCTTCATTGATAGAATCATTACTGTTTTGACTTGCAAACAAGCTTAAGCTTGGGTTTTCAATTTTTTTTATCTGCTCAATCTTTTTTTTATCATCCCAAACTTTTTCCACCACGGATAAATCAAAACGACAGACTTGCGCTTCTGTCTCTCCTGAAGCTTGTCCTTCAACCCTAAAATAAATGGGCGTTGTATATGCCAGCTCTAACTCTTTATTGTGATTCACCAGACCCAAATTCAATGTGTGATGCTGACCTTCATGTTCAAAAGAAATGTCGTACTTCATTTCTAAAATGTGAACATCTTGACCATCATCAGAACTGGTTTGATTTAACATAATGCTTAAATGATCGGCTTGATTATAAAATGCTTGTTCAAGGTATGGGTATGCACCCTCTGCCACCAACATGCTTTTTACATCATGCATTCTTTTTTCCAATACTCGATAAATATCACTGCTGTAATGTTCCACAGAACAGTTGCTCTGAGCATAACTAATAAGGATAGGCATCAAAATAAATAATATAGATAGTTTTTTCATGATTTCCCCTTTCAAAGAACAAACTAAAACGATTTGCACAGTTTGCTCAATAGCAAGCAAGGTATCAATAAAAAATGCAGCGTGTCAAACACTAAATACCTTATGGCAAAGGAGTAAAAAACCAGCCACAATATTAAAATATGCCTTGTATTTTTAAGATCTCTAACGTAGAGCATGTCAATGAGCTTAAATTACAAGTTTACTTTAATTTTTCTGAGTCTTTTTACAAGCCTAGCTTTAGCAAACTCACCAGTAAGCGAAAACAAATAAAAAAATATTCATGAACTTTTAAAACAAACCAACGCCATTGGCATGGGCAAGCAGTTTGCTCAACAAATATTTGCTTTGCTAAAAACGCAATTGCCTGAAGATAAACAACAATGCTTTAAAAATGCTACCTGGCTGTTGAATTACAAATGAGCAATAATAAATTTACCGAAATGTTAGTCCCTGTATACGCCAAACATTTTACCGATAAAGACATTGACGGCCTGATTAAGTTTTACAAAACCCCTTTAGGAAAAAAACTTCTAGAAAAACAACCTCTCATCATGCAAGATTCCTTAATTGTAGGCCAGCAATGGGGACAAGAAATAAACACCTTATTGGAAAAAGAATTGATAAAGTGTAAATAAAATGTACTTTATTATAAGGCCTTAAGCGCTTTCTGCTTCTGGTTCTTTGTTTTCTGCTGCTTCAGCTTTTTCATCTTCTTCAGTTTTATACACCAAGATGGGTTTTTCTTTTTTCAGAACCACGTCTTCAGTGATATGACACTCTTTGATGCTATCGTCTGATGGAATATCATACATGATATCCAACATGATGTTTTCCATGATAGAGCGTAAGCCTCTGGCGCCAGTTTTGCGTTTGATGGTTTCACGGGCAATGGCAATAATTGCCTCTTTGCTAAACTCTAGTTTCACTTTTTCAAAATCAAATAGTTTTTGGTACTGCTTGATCAAAGCATTTTTGGGCTCGGTTAAAATCTGCAATAAAGCATCTTCATCCAACTCGCCTAACGTAGCCAACACTGGCAAACGACCAATAAACTCTGGAATCAAACCAAATTTCAGCAAATCTTCTGGCTCAGATTTGGTCAACAAATCACCGGTTTTATGCTTTTTCTTGGAATCAATCTTTGCACCAAAACCAATACTGCGTTCATGCAACCTGGACTCAACAATTTTTTCCAAGCCTACAAATGCACCGCCACAGATAAATAAAATATTAGAGGTATCCACTTGCAAAAACTCCTGCTGAGGATGTTTACGCCCACCTTTGGGGGGGACATTGGCCATGGTTCCTTCAATAATTTTTAACAAAGCTTGCTGTACGCCTTCACCCGACACATCTCTGGTGATAGAAGGGTTGTCCGACTTACGAGAAATTTTATCAATTTCATCAATATAAGCAATGCCCCGTTGGGCACGCTCCACATCATAATCTGCATTTTGTAAAAGATTGAGAATAATGTTTTCTACATCTTCACCCACATAACCGGCTTCGGTTAAGGTTGTGGCATCCACAATGGTAAACGGTACATTGAGAATTTTAGCCAAAGTTTGCGCCAGCAAGGTTTTACCGGTCCCGGTGGGTCCCACCAGCAAAATGTTGGATTTTTGTAACTCAACATCGCTTTTGCCCATGGTTTTTGATTCAATGCGTTTGTAGTGATTGTACACCGCCACGGACAACATTTTTTTGGCGTCATCTTGGCCAATCACGTACTCATCCAAAATGGCTTTAATTTCTTTGGGCTTGGGGACTTTGGCTTCCGCCAAGACTTGCTCTTGATCACGTTCATTTTCTTCTAAAATGATATCATTGCACAGCTCAATGCATTCATCACAGATATAAACTGTGGGTCCTGCAATGAGTTTTTTCACTTCTTTTTGACTTTTACCGCAAAAAGAACAACTTAAATTATGACCATCATTTTTTTCCATCATCAATCCTTTTATTACTTATTTAAGGGGGCCCTTCCCCTTCTTGACCCATAAACGCAGCTTTGGACCAATTTAAGGCTTTACTCGTGAAGATCAAGGTTTAGTCTTGCAATCAGCCAGCATAAAGAATGCCGCACTTATGCGGCCTTCACACCCTGATACGAACCAGTATAAAACCTCTTCTCCCAGATAACCTAGCTTAAGCTAAGCTATTAATCTTACTATACTTTCTAACCTTTATTATAACGGCATTGGCCGATCGCACAAAGGTATTTTTTAAATTTACCTGCTCTGGTACCCAAAGGCACCGGCTACCTTTGGGTACCCATGCACTATTTATTTTAAGCTTTTTTAAGCTTTTGGCTTTCTACAATTTCATCAATCAAACCATAATCTTTGGCCATTTGTGCGGTCATGTAGTTGTCACGGTCTGAATCTTTTTCAACCTGGTCTTTTTCTTGACCCGTATGAAAGGCCAATATGCCATTGAGTTCTTCACGCAAGCGTAAGATTTCTTTGGCTTGAATATCAATATCGCTGGCTTGGCCACGAAAGCCGCCTAAAGGCTGGTGAATCATTACTCTGGCATGCGGCAAAGCATAACGTTTGCCTTTTTGTCCAGCGGCCAACAATACACTGGCCATAGACGCTGCCATCCCCATGCAAAACGTGGAGACCGGACAACGAATGTGCTGCATGGTATCGTAAATGGCCATGCCAGAATAAATTACGCCGCCTGGCGAGTTGATGTACAAGAAAATTTCTTTGTCTGGATCTTCTGACTCTAAAAACAAAAGCTGGGCCACCACCAAGTTGGCGACATCATCATTGATTTCAGAGTTTAAAAAGATAATTCTGTCTTTAAGCAAACGACTGTAAATATCATACGAACGCTCACCTCTATGGGTTTGCTCAACAACCATTGGAATTAAGGGCATACATCAAATCCTCTCATAAAATAAAAATTAGTCTTATCACAATTATAGCATGCGCAAAAAAAAAGCCCTAAGAAAGCCTGCGGCCTAACCATTTTTAATTTAAACATAAAGCCCCAACCCTTCTAACAAGCATTCTTTAAGTAGGTTTATTTGCAGATAAAAACTTTATGGCCTTATTATCCCCTTGTCATACTCATACAGCTCATCAACAAAATTAGAGAGCACTTGACAACTGGAATTACCAATCCACAAGCAACCATCCAACCTGATGATATCTGACCCAACTTTAATGTAAAAATAGTTTTTTGGGTAGGCAAAGAAGTCTTTGAAACTTTGCGAATTATTCATTGCATCATAAAACAACGGGCTCGCATCCTCAAAAGCCATATAAAGTTTATTATCATTTTCATCCAAATACTGATCAAGAAGCATAAACTGCCGGCTTCTTTTTCTTGCTTGGGCTTCAAGTTCTTCTTGGCTTAATTCAGAAAAAACATCACACGGGCAGAGCTGTATTTCTTGATAGTATGAACAAAACTGCATGGGAAGGTACAATTTTCTACCATCTTTAAGTTCCAAAATATAACTTTTTTGGTTTATGTGAGCTTGGGGATAACTTGGCTTAACTGTTTTTTCTGTAAATTTATAAGGGATGAACATAAATTTTTTCGCATCGTATTCATAAACTTGATGACGCGACAACATACCCTCAACAGCGTTCTGAGCATATAGATTAAAACACAAGCCCAATATCAAAATAACAAAGTAAGGAGTTTTAAGACCTTGCTTTATTTTTTCCGATCTACCACCTTGCATGTCTTTATTTACTACTGGCTTTTTCTAACAAAAAATCAATGGTTTTTTCCCAAACCATATCAAACCTTACCGAGTCCAAACGATGGGTTTTTTCATAATAGGCCTTGAGTTCTGCTGTAGGGACTTTAGACTGCTTGGCCAGGTCTGCTATTTTATCATTAAAAGCCTTATCATCTACCGTAATATCTTCAGCTTTAGCAATGGCTTCAATCAACAATTGATCATGCACACGCTTTTCTGCATCGGGCTTAAGTTCATTGATGATTTGTTCTTGCGTATAATCTTCTGGAAATGCCGGTACGCCACTGTAACGCATTTGATTTTGAATGTTTTCCAGCATAAATTGAATTTCATTGGAGACCAAAGTAGGCGGCACCTCTACAGGATTGTTTTTGCGTAAGGTTTCTAGCAAACCATCTACTTTTTTATGCTTGCTGCGTTTTTGCGCCTCTTCAATTAAATCTTCTTTAAGCTTGTCTTTTAGCTCTGCCAAAGTTTTAAACTGACCCAAAGACTTGGCTAAATCATCATTGACTTCTGGCAAGACTTTTTCTTTGATTTCATCCAAATGCACACGCATGTTGAGGTCTTTGTTGTTCTTTTTGTCATGAAAAGTCACTGCTTCAGACTGCCCAACCGTCATTTTTAATAGCGCGTTATCCAAAACCTCTTGACCGCCTTTGGCGCCCACTTCATAAATACGCTCCTGAGCTTTGTTTTCTTCTCCTGGTGTTGCTAGCAAAGATTCAATACGAATCGCCGCAAAGTCACCTTTTTTAGGCGTAAGAGCTTTTTCTTTTTTCTGTAGGACAGCCTGAGATTGACGGATATGATCTAGAGCTTGCTCTATTTCTTTGTCTCCCACTTCTACTTTTTCTTCTTTAACTTTGATTCCGGTATATTTTTTAGGTTTAAGCTCTGGCTTAACCTCAATGATGGCATGGTACGAGAAGCCTTTTTTTTCGTCTCTGTTGGGCTCAGAAATATTTTTGACATTGATGGCGTTTAAGTTTTCTTTTTCAATCACTTCAGCCACGGAACTGCGCACCAAATCTTGATATACCTGCGCTTCTACCGATGGACCGTATTTTTTCTCTAAAATGGCTCTAGGGGCTTTGCCTTTACGAAAGCCGGGAATGTTTGCCTGATTTTTTAAGCCTTTGTAAGCTTTATCAATTTCTTCAACGACCTGCGCTTCAGGTATTTCTACGATAACTTTTTTTTCAAAACTTGATTGATTTTCTACTTTAACATTCATGTTATGCTCCACAGTGATTTAAATATATTTATTTTGCTAAATATCTGGCGGTTTACCTTAGTCCTGGCTTGGACGCAAGTTCAAAAAGATACTTTCACTGATTGAAGGGCGATGTTCTAACGGCTTATTGTATGTTGAAACAACCCATGCATGCACCTTATTCCTGACTTTACACATACTCAAAAATGACTTTCTTAGTGGACAAAATGTTTTTAAAGCTAGAACTGAACAAATTTAAATTTGAATACGCCAACACTATACCTAAGCCTGAACATTATCTTACGCATTTATTTTTTCACTGACTTGCATGTGCGTGGATACACCCTAACCATGGGGAAATTGTGTTTTATGGGTTTAAAATTTTAACCAAATCTTTTGGAAACGGACGCATGCTGGCTTTGCCAATGGTTTTTCCGCGTCCCACCACCGTAATAAAAGAGGTATACTGGCCCATCAACCCACCGTTGATGTCAAACACCGGCCCACCGCTGGCACCAGGCAAGAAAAAGGCTCCGCCTTCCAAGTCTAGCACCACTTTTCTACCCCCTTCTTTATGAGATACTTTTGCCAATAAAACCAAGGGGTCTAATCTTTGGCCGGGATAGGCTCGGGTATGCACCACCTGTCCACTTTTGTCTTTGCCATAACTTTGCGGATATCCCAACACTACCGCCATAGACTTGGCTTTAATAGACTTACTCAATTCAACTGCATACTGCGGGTGAAAACCACCACCTTCAACCTGCAAAATGGCCCAATCTGTGTTTTTCTGCCGGTTGTAGTCCATTTTTAATAAGTAGGCTTTACGCTCACTGCCCTTGGGCCCTAAAACCTTGATGGCTTTCTTCTTGTCCATCCCCAAAAAATTATGTCCGGAAGAGAGTAAAAGCATGCCATTGGCCACGATTACTGCTCCGCCCATCGCCACCAGGCTTTTTCCATTTTCATTTTTGGGAACTTCTATCTGCACGCAACTGCTGGAATAGCGCTTTAAAAGGTCTTTGATTTGCTCTCCTTGCTCTGATGCTTGCAAATATTCCTCAACCAGCGTTTGACCCTGCATGAAATAGTCTTGTAAACTGTAGACATAGTTTTTAGCGTAAGACTGACGAAAAAACAAACATAAAATAACAAATATTGCTTTATAAGTGTTCATATTTGTTAAATTTAAACGCATATTTACAATTATTGCACCTATTGTTGTTTTTTACAATAATTATAGCCTTTACAAACATTACTTTTTTACAGCTCATAGCAACTTCAGTTTACAGTTTGATAGAAGCGCGCCTCTGAAATGCCTTGTTTTATGCATTTTTTTTTGGCATATGTATTGCTGTTTTAAGGGGAAGCTTATGAAAAATTTTATTCACTTATTAATCCTTAGTTCAATGGTTTTTTTTAGCACCTCTATTGTTGCGCAAACTTCAAGCAACGAATGCGCCCACGAAGTTATTTTTGTTATCGATGTTTCACATAGCATCTGTAGCTACAGCAATGCTCACCTTGAGTGGAACTCTGTCGTCAATCAACTCCAAACCTTCATCGCCTCTATGACAGGAGATTTAAAAGTTGGTATTTTGTTAATGGGAACAGAAGAAGATGAAGACAAGTTATTTTATATCCACGCAAACAACGCTCAACATCAAATTAACCAGCTATGGTCTAAAGCAAAAAATATTTGCAATGTTCGCAGAGGCAGCAGTCGCACAGGTTTAAAAGGTAAGATTGACCTGGCTTTGGATATTTTTAACACCACAACTACATCTGGAGTTACCCAACACCTGGTTATTGTCAGCGATGGCCACATAGAAGACGACAACCCTGAATAC
The DNA here is from genome assembly GCA_022763185.1 of bacterium. Lineage (NCBI taxonomy): Bacteria > bacterium. The sequence continues at coordinate 45,469 of JALEGL010000009.1, forward strand.
GATGAAAACCCCGGACCTCATTGGTCTTGGTTAAACTACGCTAAACTGTTCGAAGAATCAGATTACCGCGTCTACTCTATATTGATCAACCCAGAAAGTTCATCAGAAAAAACTCGCTCTACAATTGCCAGAAGACAAAATGAAACCGGCGAACTGTTTTTCTGGGAATACCTCAATGACTACAAAAAAGAAAATCCAAAGCTTGATTTATCAGAGGTCAGCTTTGATACGGTTATTGAATATGTTAGCACCAGAAACATTCCTACCAGCAAAAATCCTCAAGCTTATACGCCACCCATACTACCTACGCTTAAATGGCATCAAAACCTTGTCAAGTATAACATGCTAGAAGAATTCGAAGCCATTAGAGAGTCCGTCATTGAACTGAGCCCTTTGTGGGAGTTGCACAAGCACCGTAACAACGACAACACTATTTTTGATTTCCTTCAAGAAGTATCGAGAGAGTTTCAAGACAAAGGCTACTTTCATATCATCAACCTATTTTTCCATGATTATGGCCGCAAAGCATATGGCCATGAAGAACTCGAACAACAACTGAAAACAAAATTTATGGCTCTTGCACAAAAAAACAACTCCTTACGCAAAAACTTAGCCAAAGCTATGATTGATGACCCTGACAATGCGTATAAATTTACCAGACTTGATCCAAGAGGATATCTTAAAGCCTTTGCCAGCTACAGAACCGATTTACGACAAAGAAAATTGATGTATGATTTTAAAAAATCTACGCATGCACGCGCTTTTGAACAGGACCTTAACACCCAGTTGAATTGCATTATCATCAAACCTTAGAAAAATTTTAATCGCTTATTTCGTCATACAAGAGCGCGTTTTATTTTTAGACGTTGTCCGTTACTTTCACCCAAGGCAAACAGCTTGCCTAGATCATCGTACAGAGCATATTCACCTTCTTGCGTTGTACTAGATAAAAACTGACCTTGCAAAAGACTACTTTTCTCTGCCTCAGTGAACTTTTCCAAACTGGGCATGGCCTGCATCACTTGCTCCATAGGCAACATGGCTTTATTGACTTGCTCTTGAGAAAAATTTAAAAAGTCTTCTAAACCAATGGCTTGATTGAGGGTAAATTCGCCACTTTGTAGACGATGAATGTTTTTTGCATGCGCTCCAACCTTAAGAGCACTGCCAATATCCCGAGCCAAAGCCCGCATGTATGTGCCCTTGCTGCAGTGAACTTGAATTTTTAAAATAGGATGCTTAAAATTAATGATTTTTAAATCATAGATATGAACTGGCCTTGATTTACGTTCAATCTCTATACCCTTTCTTGCATATTCATAGAGCTTTTTTCCCTTGTGCTTGATGGCGCTAAAATCTGGAGGGGTTTGCGCAAACTCTCCTTTAAACAGTTCACACACTTTTTTAACAGCCTTTAACTCAACACTCTGTTTTGAAGAAAATACAAGCTCACCTTCATCATCATCGGTGCTGGTTTGCTGACCCAGAAACACATCTAAATTATAAACTTTTTCATCTCTCATCAAGTAAGAGCTGATTTTGGTAGCTTGCCCCACACATACGATTAAAAGCCCCGTGGCCGCTGGATCAAGCGTGCCCGCATGCCCAATTTTTATGGCTTTGTAGTTAAGTGCATATAGCTCAGACAGATGCCTGCGCATTTTTTTAAGAACACCGAAGGAGGAAATGCCCTGAGGTTTATTGATAAAAAAAACGCCATTCATATCAAATAGCCCAATAATTATTCGTCTTCTTTTATTTTCTCAAGCAAGGCTTCTATTTTTGAACCTTCATCCAAGGAATTATCAAATATAAAGCGTATATTAGGGGAATAACGGGTTTGCATTTCTTTGGCCAAGGTTTTTTGTACTTTAGGAAGCACTTTAATTAAAGCCAAGCGTGCTTTATCTTCATCAAAACCCGGCAAGACCCGATAAAATAGTTTTGCGTGCTTAAAATCAGGAGAAATATCAGCCGCTGTAATGTTAACCCCACTTAAGCTATCTTCGTGCATAAAGTCTAACAAAGCCGCAGATACAATTTGCCTGATTTGATCATTCATCCGATCAACGCGTTTATAAGGCGTATTCTTCATTCCGCTTCACTCCTCTGTTTCAAAAGGTACGGCCTACCTTTTTGTTTGGCATCTTTTTGACGTAAGATCCAAACTGGATAAGATCCTCAGGTTTTTGCCAATTTTTCAACTCAATGTTTTATTATCCCAGCATAATTTTTAAATAGCTAAAACAACTTTCTCATCAATTGTTTTTTATTGAATATGAAGGCCTTGAGAGCAAAGCCCGATCAGCTGAATATTCATAAAAAACAATGGTCGCCTCTACTCCAACTCTGCAGCAACTTCTTCAACTTCAAAGGCTTCAATCACATCATCCACTTTAATGTCATTGTAGTTCACAATGGACATACCGCATTCCATGCCTTCACGCACTTCTTTGGCGTCGTCTTTAAAGCGTTTCAATGAACTCAATTCACCGGTATAAATTGGGACATTTTCACGGATTAACCTTACTTTAGATGAGCGCATCACTTTACCATCGGTGACCATACACCCAGCAATGGTGCCTTGTTTTGGAATGGTAAAAATTTGTCTGACTTGGGCATGACCCAAAACTTTTTCCACTTCTTTGGGCGCCAACAATCCAGCCATGGCTCCTGTAATATCCTCAAGCAATTCATAAATAATATCATAGACACGTAAATCAACGTTTTCTTGCTCTGCTAACTTTCTAACGCTGCCTGTGGGACGTGTATGAAAAGCTATAACCACAGCACCAGAAGCACTGGCTAACATGATATCATTATCTGACACACCACCCACAGCACCGTGGATTACCTTGACGCTGACTTTTTGAGTGGATAAATCTTCTAGTTTTTTAGTAAGAACCTCTACAGAACCTGCGGTATCGGCCTTCACCACAACTTTAAGCTCTTTAACATCACCCAAAGCAATTTTTTGATACAAGTCATCCAAAGATACTTTACTGGTTTTTGCCAGTTCTTTTTGTCGTTCTTGGTTATGTTTTAATTGGGTAATTTGCTTGGCTTTCTTTTCATCCGGAACAATAGAGAAAGCATCTCCAGCAGAAGCTACACCTGAAAGACCCATAAGCTCAACTGCACCTGAAGGAGGAATTTCCTTAACGCGCATGCCTTTATCATCGCGCATGGCTCGCACACGACCATAATGCGTGCCTGCTACAATGGTATCCCCTTCTCTTAAAGTTCCATCTTGAACCAACAGTGTAGAAACCACACCTTTTTGCTTATCCAAGCTGGCCTCAACCACCACGCCTCTGGCAGGACGATCTGGGTTGGCTTTTAATTCTAAAATATCCGATTGCAAGGCCACAAACTCTAAAAGCTCATTAATGCCTTTGCCCGTCTTTGCTGAAACAGGGACATAGATTGTATCTCCGCCCCACTCTTCAGGAACCATGCTAAACTCTGTCAGCTCGTTTTTAATTTTATCAATATCTACGCCTGGTTTATCTACCTTGTTAACTGCAACAATAATAGGAACCTCTGCGCTTTGCGCATGGTTGATGGCTTCTTTGGTTTGAGGCATCACACCATCATCACCAGCAACAACCAAAATAACAATATCTGTTACCCTTGCTCCACGAGCACGCATAGAGGTAAAGGCTTCGTGACCGGGTGTATCAATAAAGGTAACCTGCTTACCACTATCTAATTTAACTGAGTAAGCTCCAATATGCTGAGTAATTCCGCCGGCTTCACCTGCAGCAACATCAGCTTTACGAATTTTATCCAATAAAGAAGTCTTACCATGGTCAACGTGCCCCATCACCGTGACAACCGGAGGTCTAAGCTGCATGTCTTCTGGCTTAGACTCTAAAGCTTTTTCATGCTGCTCCAATAAATCTTCAGCATCAACTTTGATGTTCTCAACTTCATAACCAAACTCACCGGCCACGAGGGTTGCTGTATCAGAATCAATGTTTTGGTTGATGGTGACCATCATCCCCATGCCCATCAACTTACCAATCACATCTCCTGCCTTGACACTCATTTTTTTGGCCAATTCAGCTACGGAAATAACATCCTCCATACGAATAATTCGCTTAGCCGCTTTGGGCACCGTAATCTCTGTTTTCTTACCCTCTCCAGGTGCGGGTTTGCGGCGCTTTTTATTGCGCATGTTTTTAGGATTGTAAATATCTCTGATTTCAATAATATCTTTTCTACGCCCTGTACCCGTTGATGGACTTGGCTTGTAGTCTTTTGGCGCAGGCTTGACTATTCTTAAACCACCTTCTGGCTTGTTGATATCTTGCGCAATACGAATTCTGGAATAACCGCTTTTATCATTAGATTCTTGCTTTTCTTCAGCCTTGGCTTTTTCTTGCGCAGGAGTAGCCGCGTCATTGCTCTCAACTTTAGGTTCAACTTTAGGTTTTGCTACTTTCTTCAGGCCACGCGGCATAGCTTTAGCTTTTGAAGCAGCTTTACGCTTAATTGACTCACTGATCTCAACGCCATTGTTGCCATCTTGCTCAACACTTTGTTCTACTTGTTCCTCAGATGACTCAGAAGATACCTCTTGACCAGCAGCCTGTTCTTCTTGGGCAGATGCTTCTGCTTTTTCCTGACTTTCTTCAGCCTCTGGACTTGGCGCAGACGATTTTCTGCGTCGAATCACTCTTCGTGTTACCCGCTTTTCTGTCAGTGCTTTTTTCTCTTCTGTATTTTCTTTATCCACGTTAACTCTCTTTAAGTTTGATACAACAAAACCTTCATCGTTAGGCCTGATCTACCACCTGTCCTTGATTATCTTCAAGCTCTGTTTCTTGTTCTACTATCTCTGGCTGATCTTGCAAGTTTTCATCACTTTGTGCTTGTGATACACTTTGATTTTCTTCAGATGCCAGCCATTGTTTGGCAAAGCCTTGCAAGGCTTCTACCTTTTCCAAATCCAAGCCCGTTGCCGTAGCAATTTTCTCTGATTCGTTTTCCACCAAAGCTTCTGGGGTGGTAACACCCTGGCCATACAACAACTCTGACATGGTTTCACTGATGCCTTCAATCGAAGACAAACGATTTTTATCCTGATCAGCCATCTCTTTCATTTTGGTTTCACTGTGGATATCCACATGCCAGCCAGTCAACTTGGTTGCCAAACGAACATTTTGTCCTTTTTTACCAATGGCTAAGGACAATTGGTCATCGGCAACCACCAAGTCCAAACGTTGGTTGGCTTCATCCAAAACTACTCTACTGACTTCAGCAGGTGCAATAGCATTACAAATAAACTGAGCCATATCCAGATTGTAGGCGACAATGTCAATCTTTTCTCCCCGCAACTCTTGAACCACAGCTTGTACTCTTGACCCTTTCATCCCTACGCAGGCGCCTACAGGATCAACATCTGAATCCTTTGAATAAACTGCTATTTTACCTCTTATGCCAGGCTCACGCGCTGCTGACTTGATACTTACAATACCCTCATAAATTTCAGGCACTTCGTTTTCAAACAGCTTTATCAACAAACCTTCGTGCGCTCTTGAAATAATAATTTCAGTACCTCGAGGTGTTTTGCGAATATCCATAACATAGCCTTGAATTCTATCGCCGGGTCTAAAAATTTCTTTGGGCACTTGTTGTGATTGCGGCAACAAGGCTTCAGCTCTACCTAAGTCAATAATGATATTGCCCCGCTCAAAACGACGAACAATGCCCGTAATTAAAGAACCCACTCTATCTTTATACTCTTCATAGATAATATCAGTTTCAGCATCGCGAATTTTTTGAATAATCACCTGCTTGGCCGTTTGCGCTGCAATTCTTCCCAGCTCTTCTGAATTCATTTTTAAACCAATGCTATCGCCTAATTCACATTCAGGGTCATGCAGCTTGGCTTCATCAAAGGTAATTTCATTGTTTTCATCTTCAACATGCTCCACCACATTTTTAAATTCAAACAACTCAATTTCTTCTTCTTGCTCATTAAAATGCGCTTCAATATCTTTTTCCGCACCAAACTTTTTTTTGGCTGCTGTTAAAAATGCACTCTGCACAGCCTCAATAATTAAATTTTTATCAATACCTTTGTCTTTGGCCAGTTGCTCAATTTCGCGATTCAGTCCTTTAAACATTGTTGTTTCCTCATTTCTGTTTTTATTGGGAAAATCCCTTTCCCTCTTGCCCAAGACGCGTTCATGGACAAGCTATAAACGTATACGTGTGAAGAACAAGGCCTAGCCTTGCGATAATGGTTTAATGCAGTCTAAGTTACACGCTTGGCAACAGTTGCATAGTCAAAGAACACAGATTGGTTGTCTTCAACTAAAAACACTAAACCCTTACCCCACGTACTTGGGATAAAAAAAATAGGCCTCACGGCCCATTCGTTTACCCTTATAAACGTTTGTTGGGTTAAAATGCAAGGGAAATCATTGACTTTTTTTCATTGTTTCCTTACTCTTTGGTTTAAACATCTTAGCCCATTTCTAGTGTTATGGGTTTTTTTAACATCCTCATTCAGCATACACTCATTAAGTATGCTGCGTGAGACTACATTATTCAAGTAGAAGCTTGAATAACAAGGGAGGATTCATGTTTCAACGTCAGTATTTGGCTATGGTATTATGTCTGTGCTTTGCAGTTGCAGGTTTAAGTTCGTGTGGAAAAAAGAAAGCATCCGAGGTTGAGACACCTCCTACCGCTGAAGAACAAGCAAATGTAGAAGAAGATGGCATGACAGAAGAAGCTGTTGATGCAGCAGCAGAAGGTATTTTGGCCAACATGCCTGTCATCTATTTTGAGTTTGATCAATCAACACTCAGTGCCGAAAGCAGAACGCTGTTGCAAGAAATTGCGGCTGCAATGAATGCACAAGACAACATCTCTTTAACCATTGAAGGCCATACCGATGAGCGTGGCAGCAATGAGTATAACCTGGCTTTAGGTGAACGTCGTGCACGCAGTGTACAAGAGTACATTCAACGCTTAGGCATCTCAGCTGACCGCTTAACCCCTGTCAGTTATGGTGAAGAACGCCCTAGTGATCCAAGCACCGGTGAAGCCGCTTGGTCAAAAAACCGTAGAGTAGAATTTACTGTTTCACAATAGCCTCAACTGTACAAGGGTTTGCTTTCTTGCAAACCCTTGTATTGTTCTTTGAATATACCAAACATTTTTCTCTAAAATCTTTAAAAAATTTCTCACGCCACCTTGTAATCTTTATCATTCAATTGAGCCACTCCACAACTTCACCTTTGTAGAATTTAACTTTAAGACCTGCTTTAAAATACACGTATTGTTTGCTGTTATGATTAAATATATTTTTTAATTCTAAAAACAATAGACTTCACATTTTGTCCTATCTTCTTTAAACTGTAATAATCTAATGTAGGAGAAACATTGCTATGACCATAAAATATTCTTTTAGTTTTTTTATCTTAATCACGCTAATGGCCCAAGCACAGCTATTTAGCAACAGCAAAAAAACTGATGAAAAAATTAAAAGCATGCAAAGTCAAATTGATCAAATCAATGCCTTTAACCAATCCAATGCGCAAAACCTTAATGAGGTCAAAGCCCTCAATGAAAAGTTTAAGCAGCATCAGGCCGACACCTCAGTATTAATTGAAAATTTACGCAATGAGATTCAAATTCTCAAGGGTGAAATTGCTTTTTTCAAGCGACAAATGGAAATCTTTGAAGACAATCAAAAAAACTTTTTTAAAGATGCTCAGTTTCGTTTGAATGAAATGGAAAGCTCACCAAAAACCAACAGCCCCACTTCACCTGCCAACAAACCCGCACCCAAACAGTCTACTCAACAGGCTTACGATCAAGCTTTAAGCTATTATCAAAAAGATAAAAATTATCCGCAAGCCATAACGGCCTTTGAAAATTTTATTCAGCTTTATCCAAAGCATAAACTCACAGCCAATGCTTATTACTGGATGGGAGAAAGCTATTTTGCCCTGGGCAAGTTTGCCAGGGCCATCAAAACCTTTGATGTTGTCACCAAAAAATACGCCAGCAGTAGCAAAAAATGTGCGGCCTTATTCATGCAAGGCAAAGGTTTTGAAGCCTTAAATAAAAGCAATGAAGCCAAGCTGTTTTACAGTGAAGTGGTGAGTCAATGCCCTAACACCGACCTATCTAAAAAAGCCTCAAGCAATCTCAACTAAGGTTGATGACGATAGCTCCTACACTAAAAAGTTTAAAAAATGGGCTTTGGGTTTTAAGACTGGTGTATTGACATCTGGATCAATTCAACATATTCGCACAGCATGAACGTTCTTGGTATAGAAAGCTCTTGTGATGAAACGGCGGCAGCTGTTTTAAAAGATGGGCAGGAGATTTTATCTTCTGTCATTGTGAGTCAATTCGATGACCATGAAATTTTTGGCGGTGTGGTTCCTGAGCTAGCTTCTCGTAGTCATGTCAAAGCCATCTACCCTGTTATTGAAAAAGCCTTATCTGATGCAAACTTATCTCTTAAAGATATAGACGGCATTGCTGTTACGCAAGGGCCTGGTCTCATTGGCTCCCTTTTGGTGGGCTATACTTTTGCCAAAAGCTTGGCTTTTGCCAACGATATTCCTTTTGTGGGGGTACACCATATTGAAGGTCACTTGGCTTCAGCCATGATGTTAACGCAAGATCAACATTACCCTGCCCTTGGCCTAGTCGTTTCTGGTGGGCACTCGCATATCTACTATATTCAAGAACCCGGACACTATGAGCTAGTGGGCTATACCCGAGATGATGCGGTGGGTGAAGCTTTTGATAAAGCTGCTCAAATTTTAAACCTTGGTTTTCCCGGTGGACCGGCCATTGAAAAAGCTGCCCGTGAAGGTAACAATAAATTTGTAAAATTTCCCCGCACCAAACTTGAACAAAACTCCAAAGCCTATGAATACAGCTTTAGTGGCATCAAAACTTCTTTGGCCTACCATGTTAGAGACCATCAGGATCATTTACAGCAGCACACACATGACTTGGCCGCCAGTTTTCAACAAGCTTTGATCGATATGATTCTCTATCCTTTAGACTTTGCCATTAAAGATCTAGCCCCAAAATCCCTCTTATTGTGTGGCGGCGTAGCACGCAACACTTTATTAAGAGAGTCGCTTGCTAACTTTTCTAAACAACATCAACTTGATTTTTTTGTTCCAGATTTTCAATTGTGCACGGATAATGCTGTCATGATTGCTGCTGCGGGAGACCCAAAGCTTAAGCAAGGGCAAAGCGATGGTTTTGATCAAGCGCCCAAAGCCAGCATGCTGTTTTAAACAACCGTGGAAAACCCTAAAAAAATATTGGAACGTCTGGGCACATGGCCAAAAAAAAAGCTAGGACAAAATTTTTTGGTTAACCTTGCCTCCGCTGAAAAAATTTATCGCTTTGCAGACCCAACACCAAACTGTCCTGTTATAGAAATTGGTCCTGGCTTGGGCGCCATGACCGAAGTCATTTTAAATCAAAACCATCCTTTTTTATGCATTGAAAAAGACAAAGACCTTGTTCCTTTTTTAAATCAGCATTTTTCATCCTTTAAAAATTTTCATTGCCTTGAGCATGATATTTTAACGTGGGATTTTGATTTTTCTCCTTATTCCAAGGACAAAGAAAAACCTTGGGTTATTGCCAACTTACCATATTCCATTACCACCCCCATCATTGAGACCCTATTTGATCAGCGTGAGCATCTGGGAAGTTTATGTTTTTTATTGCAACGAGAATTTGTTGAACGCATCTGCGCCCAAGAAAACACCAAAAACTATGGCCGCTTGAGCGTTTGGTTGCAATGCTATTATGATGTTGAAGCCGGTCCAATTATCCCGCCCACATCGTTTCATCCAAGACCCAAAGTCGATTCCCGTCTGGTTAAACTGACCCCTAAAAAAACAAACCTTTTACAAAAACACAAAATCAAAGACGATGAGGCCTTTTTTGCCTTGATCAAAACCGTCTTTTCTCAACGCCGTAAAATGCTGCGCAGCACTTTAAAACAGGGACAGTTTAACCTTGATAAAATTGATCCAAAGCTACTACAACAAAGACCCGAAACACTCAGCCTGACCGATTTTTTTAAGCTTTATCAAGCTCTACTCTAGGAATACTGGCATGTGGTTTTTACTTGAGTATCTCCTGACCCTTTAATGGTAGCCTAGAAAAATTTTTATCCATTCAGTTGTTCTTTTGTGTGAAGTGAACACCCTTTTCCGTCAAGCAGCGCACAGCGCTTTGCGTCTTTGTGCTCCTGACAAAAACTCACTATTTCCGTGACGCCATAGGTTTGTAGTGATAACCATAAACTTAGTGAAAGGAAAGTACATTGCAATTGAAGGGCCCATAGGAGTGGGTAAAAGTCAGCTGGTTTCTGCCTTGGCAGAGAGACTTTCTGCTCAAACCATCAAAGACACGGACAACCCCTTTTTACCGTCTTTTTACAATAACATGGAAAAATACGCCTTTCAGGTTCAGCTTTTTTTCCTGATGTCCCGTTTTCAACAACAGGTGGATTGCACACAGCCGGATTTATTCTCTCAGTACACCCTGTGTGATTATTTATTTCACAAAGATCGTCTGTTTGCTTCTTTAACTTTGGAACCGCAAGAGTTTGCTTTGTATGAAAAAGTTTATGGGCTGCTCAAAGGCACAGCCGCCAAACCAGACTTGGTAATTTACTTGCAAGCCAGCACCGATAGCCTGCTCAAACGCATTGCTCAAAAAGATGAAGACTTAGCGCTGCTTTTACCCAAGGCTTATTTAGAAAAAGTGGTGCATGCTTTTCAAACCTTCTTTTTTCATTTTTCCCTGTGTCCGGTCATTGTCTGCAACACCGATAAAAATGATTTTGAAAACAATCCCGACAACCTTGACTTGTTGCTTAGAAAAATAGCTGAAGTAAAATCGGGCTTGAACTATCTTAACTTGGATTAAATAAGATGGATCTAAAAAAAGTAAAAAGTGACCGGTTATTTTTACCTTTTATCCTTACGACCGCTTTTTCTTATGTCCCTTCATTTATTGATGTATTTCAAAGTTATGTATCATGGCTTGACCTTCTTGGTAATATTTATGCTGTTATTACAGCAGCTCTTTTGCTTGCCTACCTAGCCTTTACATTAACCCCTAAACCTAAGGTTGCTTCAGGCATCAAGTCCATAATCAAGCTTGTTAACCTTCTACTGATCCTTGCTGCATCATTCACTGTTCTGTACACTTTTGTTCTTATTGCTCAAGGCAGAAGCACTGCGTTTGGTCCATTTTTCCCCATCGTCGCTATGTCTGTCCTTTTTGCTGTTCGATTAAAGCTTAAAACTCTCTACTCTTAAACATATAAAAATATCAACAAGCTTAGAAAACGGTTTGAATTTTTTTGCAGTTATTCATTTTGCATGGCGTATACAAAACCAAGACTTGCACACAACAATAGCCTTATGATTGGTGACAAAAAATAAGGTCTTAGCTTTTGTATGAAATAACTTTATGCTTTTTTTTTTGCATGCTAAAAGCCGGGGATGAGCAGCAATATTAGACAAATTACTCCCAGACAAATTTTAGATTCTCGTGGCAACCCTACCATTGAAGTGGATGTTATTTTAGACTCCGGTCATATGGGCAGAGCTGCCGTGCCTTCAGGTGCCTCAACAGGCAGCAAAGAAGCCCTGGAGTTGCGTGATGGGGGAGATGCCTACATGGGAAAAGCTGTGGGCAAAGCCATCAATAATATTGTTGAACACATCACACCAAAACTGATTGACATGAATGCGCTTGAGCAAAGTAAAGTCGATCAATGCATGTTAGACTTGGATGGCACAGAAAATAAATCGAATATCGGCGCCAATGCCATCTTAGGTGTATCCTTGGCTGTGGCCAAAGCCGCTGCTCATTTTAAACATGTACCCTTATTTACTTACTTAGGTGGAAAACAAGCCAATACTTTGCCTTTACCTTTGATGAATGTTCTTAACGGTGGTCAACATGCAGACAATGCTTTGGACATCCAAGAGTTTATGCTGGCACCACACGGTTTTGATAGCTTTTCAAAAGCCTTACAGGCGGGTGCAGAAACCTTTCAGCATTTGAAAAAAATCCTGCATGACAACAAACTTTCCACCAACGTGGGGGATGAAGGTGGCTTTGCCCCTAACATTGATACTCAACAAGCTTTAGAATTCTTATTGCAAGCCATTGATACAGCCGGCTATACCGCTGGCAAACATATTTCTTTGGCCTTGGATGTGGCTGCATCAGAAATGTATAAAGATGGCAACTATGTCATGTTCAAGTCCAATCAAGAGCAAAAAAGCACAGAACAAATGATTGCCTGGTATCAAGAATTAACCAGCAACTACCCTATCATTTCTATTGAAGACCCATTGGATGAAAACGATTGGTCAGGTTGGCAAACCCTACAAAGCCAATTGGGAGAAAAAGTACAACTGGTGGGAGACGATATTTTTGTCACCAACCCCAAGCTTTTACAAAAAGGCATTGATGAAAAAAGTGCCAATGCCATTCTGATCAAACTGAATCAAATTGGTACTCTCAGTGAAACTTTAGAGTGCATTGATTTGGCCCAAGAAAACGAATGGGGTACGGTGATTTCTCACCGTTCTGGTGAAACAGAAGACACCTTTATTGCAGATCTTGCTGTAGCCACAAGCGCTGGCCAAATCAAAACCGGTTCCTTAAGCCGTGCCGATAGAACAGCAAAATATAACCAGCTTCTACGTATTGAGCAACAGCTAGGTGATAAAGCCAACTACGCTCAAATAAAAAAGTAAAAAAACAAGCTTACTGTTTAGAAAAGTATTTTTAACCATTCTGGGTCGAGTTGATTTATCACCAAGCATGGATACGTTCTGCAGATATTTTTTATCAACTGCAGACTTGAAATTTTTCGTCACTGTAAATTTGATCTAAGCTCTTTCAGGCAGTTATTCCATTCCAACGACCTTGATCATGAACTAGAAATCGGTTTGGATTTTATCTTGTTACCCTTGGATCTATGACGCATATTGAAAAATAGATTTGAATTTTTAGTTAAGCCTATGCTAAACAGAGTTTGAAATGAGATGTTTAAAAAAAAATACCCCCATTTTATTTTTCCTGAGCTTTGGATTTTTCATTCACTCAACAACTCTTCATGCACACGGTTTTGGGAAAGCAACTGCTGTGTGTCATCCTCATAACATTTATCAGTTTGAACAATTGCATATTCCTTATTTTACTTATTATAAAATATCTTCTTTCATCAGTGCCAACAACGATGATGCCATCCTTGAAAAATGGTTACAACATAACCGAGTTGAAACCTTTACGGGTGAACACGCCATGATGCTTCCTAAAGAATGTGTAGTTTCTGCTATTCAAGCTTGTCAAGCACTTGGTATTGCTGCATTTTGGATGAACAGTCAGAAATACAGAACCGACCCAAACACCTTATCGCAATTGATCAAGGAGTTTTTTGTTATTCACCATCCTTTTTCGCCTGTTTATTTTTCTCCAGATCAAAGTCAACGTGTTCGAGACTTTCCAAACTTTGACCATTTGGATCAATATCGATCGCAATTTTCTATCCATCTGACCCATTTAACTTGTTCTCAAACCCATGAATTTGAGGACGTAAAACAAGAGCAATTGGCAATGCCTGTTATTAGTAAAAAAGCCAATCCTGTATTGGATGAGAACAATCGCCTAAATTATGAGGCTTTATCTGCCATGTCTGATCTTGAGCTGGCTGAACGTTTAAATCAGGAAATTGAACAAGCCCAAAGCAACGGCATATTGATTCTTATTGACCAAGAAGATATTGACGGGGCCCCAATTTTTGCCATATCTGATCATGGTGTTGATATTCTTTATCCATTGGCTAAAAACATTCGTGCTTATCGGGGTATTGCATCAATAAAAAACCTTGTTCAATTGGTAGATGCTGCCATTGAACAGGGAATGCAGGGTCGTTACACTGACTGGCTAAAACTCAAACAACAACGCTCTCAAGCAAAAGCCATGGCTTTAAGCTTTGGAGGAGCACTTATGGTTGTAAGTGGAGGAGGTACTGGGGCTTTACTGTTTTCATCTATGCGTCTACCTTTGGATGATCAAGTCAATAACAATCCCAGTTCGCTGTATCATCTTAAATCTCGGCCACAGATTGTAAAAAGAATTTTAGCCAAAGAGCATATTCGAAAAACTATTGTTCACTACACACTTTTACTTAATGCAGCAAACCACTCTTTTAAATGCCCTTAATGCATTTGCTGTTTGTGGTTTCTGTTAAGCTTTATGCAGGACATACCAGACGAGTTACCCAGGACAGATAGTGCGGAGTTCTGCTAAAATAAGTATTGTAGTAGACATTAAAAAAACATTCATTGCGACCCTTTATCCTCAAAAAATAAGAACCTTCATAAGTACTTATACAATCTATGTTAAAGCTACGATTATCTAAACTGAATTGGCCCTCTGTTTCTGGATATGAAAAATAAAAATACAAGGGCTCACCAGAAACATTGGGCAAATAGTGTTGTGTAAGTTCAATGTGGTCAAAGTATTCTAAAATTTGATCTTGTTGCTCTTTTGAAAAGCCCGATAAATTGATGGATATTTTTTTTCTTGATACATGCTTGAAAAAAAAACATCACGCAGACGAGGTTTCTCTTTAACGTTAATGCTCGATATATCCTTTGCCATGAGGTAATCTTCTTGACTTGGCCACATAGGTTGATTGGTTTCAAGATCAAGTCCTTGGATAACCTGCTGAGCAAAACCTAACTGTACAAAAACAATACTGATGAGCATTAAAGTATTTTTTAACATTATTGTGTTTTCCCTTTGCTCCAAATGTTGCAGTGACGTAACGGGTTTATTTCTTTATTGTAGATTATAGAAATTTTTAACCGGCAAAATAATTTCAATCTTATGACAGATAAGAGTAAAACACACAAGAAGTGCATTCATCTCCAAAAAAAGTCTATTTTCTAGCGTGCGTTACTGGATTGTGCAACATTGATAAAGATGCATCAATTTAAAGTCTCTCTCTACAATAACAGTTATGCTCTATCTGGCATAAAAAATAGCGCACAAGAACCTGAGATCATTGCCCTTCATGGTTGGTTGGACAATGCCATGAGTTTTGTGCCTTTGATGCAGGCTTTACCGCAATACTCCATACATGCTTTGGATCTTCCGGGTCACGGTAAGAGTGTCCATCTTCCACAAATAATTCCCGCATACTCCATGACACAAGCGGCATTTATTTTAAATGAATATTTTAAGACTTTAACAAAACCCATTGTACTGATGGGTCACTCATTGGGTGCTGGTTTGGCCAGCCTTGTTGCGGTACTCTTCCCAGAAAAAATTAAAGCTTTGCTGCTCTTAGACAATGTCATCCCCATTCCCAATGATGACTTGGCCATGATTTCCTTAAAACAATTGACCCAAACAAAACACAGAACACAACGCACTTACACTACTGTAGATGCTGCTGTTCAAGCGCGTTGCAAATACGGAGTGACACCAGATATTGCAAAACTTTTAGCGCAACGTTCAGTTTCACAAAATGAACACGGGCAATATTATTGGCATCACGACATACGCTTAACCCAAAACTCTTTGAGTTATTTTACCACACCTGATGTAAAAGACATTGTAAAGCAGATTCAACAACCGGTTTTGTATATTCATGGGGACTGGGACTACCGCTATCAAGAGCGCCTGCGAGCCGCGCAATCTTTAAAAAATGTTAAGATTGTTAAAATATCAGGCGATCATTATTTTCACATGACAAACATTGCTGCTTTTAAAACGCCTTTAAAGCAGTTTGTTGATTTGCATCTTTAATCTATGTTTTTTTGCATCATTATAAAAGTACAAACTGCGAAACCATACAAAACCACGTACACACCTGTATTAAGTTGAGTCAGTTTTAATATTTGCGGATACAAAAACACACCTAAAAACAAAGCTATTGCCCATGCACGTTGCCACCAGCTAAGCCTACTTTTAAACCAACCGGTGATGGCGGAGACAAAAAAGATCATGCCAATGCAGGCTGCCACAAGCAAGGTCAGGGCTGATAATAAACTATCATTCCAAATCCAATCGGCTGGACGCATAGGATTACCGCCAGGCACAACATCTTTAATGAGAATGAACTGCGTATTTAAAATAAAAATAAACGGCAAGGCTGCGGTGCGCATATCAAAAATAAATCCTTGAATACCGGTCTTGATGGGATCAGACTTGGCAATGGCTGCCGCGGCATAGGCGGCTAAACCCACAGGTGGAGTATCGTCAGCCAAAATACCAAAATAAAACACAAACAAATGAATGGCAATCACCGGAATCATCAAACCACTGCCTTGCGCTAAACTGGCTAAAATAGGCGCGGTTAACGAAGCCATGACAATATAGTTGGCTGTGGTGGGCAAACCCATGCCCAAAACAATACAGCTGATCGCAGTTAAAATTAAAACAAGGTAAAAGTTGCCTCCAGAAGCCAACTCAATGACTTGCAATAAACTTTGTCCTAAACCGGTCATGGTCACCACACCTATGATGATACCCGCACAAGCTGTAGCAATGGCAATAGGAATCATGTTTTGGGCACCTTGGGCAAAAGCATCAGCAAGTTTTTTAAAGCCTTCAAAAAAATCAGCTTTGTTTAAGCTTTGCTTAAAATAAGCTTTGATCAGTGGCTCAACAACAATGATCAACATGGTCATGATAATGGCGTTAAAGGCGGAAGCCGTCGGAGATTGCCTCTTGATCATTAAAGTATAAATTAGAAAAACAATAGGTATGCAATAATGCAAGCCTCGCCATAAAGTTTTAAAAAAGGGTGGAATGTCTTGCGCAGGACTTGCCTGAATGTTCAACTTACAGGCTTCAAAATGAACCACGGCAAACAAAGCCACATAAGAAGCAAGCGCTGGGACAATAGCAGCTTTGACCACCTCCATATAACCAATGCCTAAAAACTCGGCCATGATAAAGGCTGCAGCCCCCATGACTGGCGGCATCAATTGGGCATTGGTACTGGCTGCCACTTCAATGGCAGCGGCTTTTTCTGGTGTGAAACCAATTTTTTTCATCAAAGGTATGGTAAAGGTGCCGGTGGTTACGGTATTGGCAATGGAGGAGCCAGACAGCATACCCAACAAACCAGAGGCCGCCACGGATGCTTTGGCTGGACCCCCTCTAAATTTGCCTAAAGCTGAATAGGCCAACTCAATAAAATACTGTCCAGCACCGGCTTTATCCAACAGTGAGCCCAGCAATACAAACAAAAACACAAAACTTGCTGACACTCTAATGGGTACACCAAAAATCCCTTCTGTTCCCAGATACAAATGACTGATCATCTTACCAATATCTGCACCCCTGTGCGCTACCACCTGCGGAAAATACGGACCAAAAAAAGCAAAGAGCATAAAGACAATGGCCACTGCGCTTAACGCCACGCCTAAAACGCGTCGGCTGGCTTCAAGCAAACAAACAATTAAGATGCAGCCAGCAACAAGATCTCGGGTAATGGGTAAGCCTGGTCGCTGGGCTATACCATCATAGTCCAGAGCCAAATACAATGCTGCCAAAGCTGCAATTCCAGCTACAACACCATTGCTCCAGATTATCCATGTCTGAATCTTTGTATTGTCTTTTTTTTTGGGAATAAAAATGAGGAAGGTCAAGCCAAGAGCAAAGCTTAAGTGAATACTGCGCAATAGCGTATCATTGATAGCAAACTGTGTGCTTAACAATTGAAAAACAGACCACAAACACAACAGATACTGAATGACTCTATTTTTCATGAATCTCCTTTGCTATAAACACAGGAGTGTTCTCTGGCAAAGACCTAAAACTCAGCCCATTTTATTTTGAATTCCCGTGTGTAATTAAAAATTATTATTTTTGTTTATCCAAGTACATTTGCACCCCTGGATGCAAAGGCAAAGATAAACCTTCAAACACACTGTCTTTGGTTAGCTTAGCATAAGCAGGGTGTAAGGTTTTGAAGTTTTCAAAGTCTTCCAGAATAGCCTCAATAATAGAATAAGCCACATCATTGCTTAATTGATCTGAGGCCAACAAGGTTGCTTTAAATCCAAAGGACTTTATATCTTCATCATTACCCTTATACAAACCACCAGGAACAATTGTTTTAACGAAATAACTTTCTTTTTTAATCAAGTCATCAATGCACGGCATGTCCAATGGAATAACTGCAACATCCGTACTGGTGGCCACATCTTTAATATTGGCGGTAGGATGCCCCACCACATAAAAATAGGCATCCAACTTGCCGTCACGCAAAGCATCTGGCATTTCGGCGGCTTTAAGCTGACCTTGAAAACTCAAGGCATCTAATTTTAAATCACAGGCATTGAATAAAGTTTCTACAGTTCTGCGGGTCCCTGAACCTGGATTGCCAATATTCACTTTTTTACCTTTTAAGTCTGCAAAGCTTTTAATGCCAGAGTCTTTTCTGGCCACCAAAGTTAAAGACTCTGGATAAATAGACATGATGGATTTTAAGTTTGTTGCTTTTTCTTTAAACGGCTCTTGCCCCTTCATGGCTTTGTAACCCACATCTGACTGGGCAATACCCAGATCCATCTTGTCTGCCAATAAGGCATTAACATTGTAAACCGATGCAGCCGTGGCTTCTACCGTACACTTGATGTTAGGACTTTTCTTGTTTACCATTTTACAAATGGCACCGCCGGTTGGATAATACACACCGGTTACACCGCCAGTCCCAATATTGATAAACGTTTGTTGGGCTGTTTTTTTACCGTTTGTTTTTTCAGGCATTTGCTCTGTTTTATTGCTTGCTTGGTCACAAGCAACCAAGCTCAAAACCATAATAAGCACTGTCCATGTATGTTTCATATATTCTCCCTCCAAATTGCGTGCATATAAACTTTTATCTGCTCTTGCTTTTAAACCCTAATTTTTGCTTTCATATTCAAGCTGCTTTTGTACTTTTTACGCAAGGGTGCCACTTGCTTTTTAATGAACATGTCCACTTGTTGCACAGATAGTCCTACCAAACGAATAGGGTCTGTTTTGACCAAAAGCTTGGGCGCCACTTTTTCAAAAGCTGGGTCATCTCTTAAACGTGCAAGCAAATCATTGCTCTCGCCTTTTTCACGCACGTTCTTCACTGCGTCTTTTGAGTGGACACGAATCACTTCATGCAGTTCCTGCCTGTCGCCGCCTTCTTTAACGGCCGCCATTAAAATTTCTTCGGTTTGTAAAAATGGTAACTCTTGATTGAGGTTGTTTTCAATCACACCTTTATTCACTTTCATGCCACCTGTAATATTGAGAACCAAATCCAGTACAGCATCACAAATTAAAAAGGCCTGTGGCAAGACCACTCTACGATTGGCGCTGTCGTCCAAAGTTCTTTCAAACCATTGTGTGGCCGCTGTATCATAACAGTTGCCCACTAAGTTGATCACATACCTGGCCAACGAACAAATTCTTTCACTGCGCATAGGGTTTTGTTTGTATGGCATGGCAGATGAGCCAATTTGCGAACTTTTTCTGGGTTCTTCAATCTCATGCATAGCTTGTAGTAAGCGCATATCATTGGCAAATTTGGCCGCAGACTCACAAATATTGGCTAACAAAGTTACGATTTGCGTATCGGCTTTTCTTGGGTAGGTTTGTCCGGTAACCCAATACGCTTGTTTAAAGCCCATTTTTTCCATCACATAATCATCCAAAGCCAATGCCTTGTCAGCATCTCCGTCAAACAGTTTTAAAAAACTGTCTTGCGTGCCGGTTGCTCCTTTAACGCCATGAAAGCGCATGTGTTCCAGTTCAAAAACAAGCCGTTCAAAGTCCAGAACAAAATTTTGGGCCCACAAACAGGCTCTTTTACCCACCGTAGTTGGCTGCGCCGGTTGAAAATGGGTAAAGGCTACCGTTGGCGTTTCTTTTTCTTTTTCTGCAAAGGTGGCCATCTTATCAATTACCGCCACCAATTTTTTTTCTAAGAGTTCCATGCCCTCTTTCATCATGATCAAGTCAGCATTGTCAGTAACGTATGCACTGGTTGATCCCAAATGAATAATCCCTGCAGCTTTGGGACACTGTTTACCATAAGCCTTAACATGGGCCATCACATCATGGCGCAACTCGCCTTCAAATTTTTCTGCCACTTTCCAGTTGATTTTACTTTTGAATTTTTTTAACTCATCAATCTGTACTTTGGTGATGGGTAATCCCAGTTTCTTTTCACCCTGGGCCAATGCAATCCATAGCTCGCGCCATAGCTCCACCCTTCTTTGCCGCGAAAAAATAGTGGCCATCTCTTCACTGGCATAACGCTGTATAATGACATCAATTTGATTGCTTTGTGTAGTCATGGCAAGGCACATACACTATTTTGCACAGAATTTGAAATCTAAGGTTTTGATCAAAAAAATAGTTTTCAATGAAATTTCGTGCCTTTAAAGCGCGCAAATACAGTTTTAACATCACCAGAGCAACAAAAAATTTACGATTTCAAAAACAGTTTTCAGTTGTTTTTTCTAATTTTAATCATACAAAGCTAGAACAATCCTTGATACGACGAAGCCCATCAAGGTCAAACTTTGCATCGATGCAATGAAATATTTTTTAGTCAACAGGGGGAGAAAGTTCCCCTGTTGAAGTTAAAGAGTTTAATTAGAAATACCACTGCAGAGCGGCTTTGGCACCGTAGTGGCTTACAGTAATACTTTCTACACTTGAGTATGCGTAAGTTATTTCAGGTGAAAGTGCAAAACGTTTGCTCAAACGAAACTCATACCCGGCACTTACAGAAGCATTAAAGCCAGCATCAGATGTAGAAGAGAATGAAAATGATCCTTCACTACCATCAACCTGTAAGGTTGCTATACCAATGGCTGGACGCACATAGAAATTATCTCTAAAGAAAAATTGAGCTGCAAAACTCAATGAACCGTGGGTTACCGTCAAGCCATCTTCTTCGCCAATAGCATTATTGGTTTCAGCCATCAACAGGATGTCTTCGCTGATACCGCCCCCAATCCTTAAACCTCCCAAGTAAGCACCTTTACGGTAGTCACCGCCATCAACATTCAGCCCGCCACCGCCAAGAGAAAAACCAATAAAAAAGCCTTTACGATCCGTGTACTCTTGAGCATGGACTGAACCAAAGGCCAAACCAACAAAAAAACTTAAACTTAATAGTATTCTTTTCATCATGGAGCGGTCTATAGCACCAAGGCTCACAAAAAACAATCTTATATCAGCGTAATTCGTTCAGCAAAAAAACAAAACCCAGGAGGAGAGAAACTCACTCCTTTTGCATTTTATTCATATTTAAAAAAAACTACATGCCAAAGCCAAGTTGCACAACATAACGGGTGTTGCCTTCTTGACGGGTGTGAACCCCTATCTCTTCAGAATAAATGGCTGCACTGAGTTTGGCCACCCATAAATCTACTGTGGCCCCGGCACTGGCATAGCCTTGAGACAAACCGGCTCTAAGCGCTAAGATAGCTGGAAACTTGGTTTCCCAACCCACATGCAATTTAGAAATGAACGGCATATCGCGATTGATGTTTCTTATGTCCAAGGCAAATGCGTTCTCAAACTTTGCAAAACTGGGGTGAATGGCCATACCTACACTAATGGACTCTTCATTGCCTGGGGCCTCTTCAAAACTAGGGCTCCCAATATCTTGCCAAGTTACACCCACCATAGGTTGCAACCTTTTACGCCACGAGGCTTCTTTCAAGGACCCAAAAGCCAAATTACTTTTTAAGCCGACATCTGCTCCTAAACCAAAGCGCTGCTTTTCCCAAATATTCTCTAATTGGCTTTCCAGCTTTAATTTACCGTTGGCATCATCCTGTGTGTCAGCATAGTCTATAATTTCATCCGCTTCATCCATGGCCAAACGCACCGTTGGTTTCAAAGTTACCCCAACCTGCAAGGCATCATCAAAGAAAGACTTAGCCCCTGAAACATAGGCCACCAAGTCCGTGGTTGATCGAACATGAAACTCTGGAACGGCAGGCTCACGCACAGTAAAATCAAAATTTTCCTCAGCCAACAAACCAATGGCAAAATTTTTGCGGGCATAACTGACAATTTCTGTGGTTAAACGCAAGTGTCTGAACTTACCGTTGTTTTTAGCAATAAAATCATCCAAAACTCGGAATCGATCACCGTTTTCATCAGATGCATCTTCCAAGTCCTCTACCAAATCTCTCACGTCATTGATAAGGCTAAAGGCATCCTGAGAAATCTCTCCAGTTAGATTTAAAATACGCAACTTGCCCTTTTTAAGGTCATTGAGTCCAGCAGGATTGTAAAACGGAGACGACGCATGTGTACCCTTTAAGGCTACCCCCACGTTACCCATCCCTAAATTTCTTGCCTGACGATAGACACTGGGAGAGGGAGTATCAAAGCTTGGACTGGCCTGCGCTCTAGTAAAACCAAAACAAAACATAAACAGCGCTATGCCAACAAAACCCAAGGATAAACTGTTATTTTTTTTACTACTCATCATTGCTCTACTCCTAAAGGGCTTCATCACAGGTGGCCAGTGTTGCACTATTAAATGTTGTATCAAAAAATGTTGGAATAGGATCAATTCCTAGATCCATAGCAATTTGATCTGCACGCAAAATCAAAGAAAAATCCTGACTCAAACCCAAATCTCCACCCACATCATTGACTTCAGTTAGATTTTCTCTAAAGCGGGTTTCTTGCTCTGGGCTTAAGGCCATAGCATCAAAGCCATCAGGGACTTCGTCCTTCATGTTAGGCACACAACCTGGTGTTGAATTCAGACAATGATTGCACTCATTGTTGGCTGTTTTTAAACCTACACGTGTCAACGCACCTCCCAACTCAAAAAGCCTTGAAGCATACAGACGAATAAAGACATTATCTCTATCAGCATCATTGAGAGCATTGGCATCTAAAACTTTAAAAATATCTGTGGCTTCTTCTAAATTATTTAGCCTTTCCAAATCAGGGGCAATTCTTAAAAAACTGCTTAAATCATTTTCACCGGGTTCTAAAGGATCTGCCAAGCATGCCAACAAACCTAGAATACCTTGATCACCCTCTGGGCAATTGTTGGCTCCTGACAATGCAGCATCTCCCAACAATGCAGATGCCAATAAAAAGCTGGCTTCTTCATCTTCACTGTCTTTAGCAACAACTTCCCGGGCTTTTTCTATGGCTTGCGTATACTGGCGGGCATCCAGTAAAAACCTAACTTCCTCTTTCAGTTCTGCTTTTTCGCTGGCACAATTGAGCAAAAATAAAAGCAGACTGAAACATAAAAACTGTTTGTGTTTCATAGCTTGTGTTCCTTCTCTAAAAAAATTGGGCTTACCGATCTATTGTACGCAAACAAAAGAAAAATGGCAAAGGCATAAGTTAAATATTCTCGATTAAATACAAATAAAACTCGTTAATAATTGGTTATGATTTAAAAAAGAAAATAAACACACGCCTTATCTTTTAATTGCATGAAAAATGCCGTATACTTTTTAAAGTGTCTGAACAAAATATTATCCAATCTTTAAGAAAATCCATTCATCAACACATTGTAGGCAAAGACAGCGTCATTGATTTACTGCTGTGTGCTTTATTGGCCAGAGGACATGTTCTGATTGAAGATGTTCCTGGCGTGGGCAAAACCACCATTGCCTCTGCTTTAGCGCAATCCATTGAAGGCAGTTTTCAACGCATTCAATTTACCAGTGACCTACTGCCTGCCGATATCATTGGGGTTCCTATTTTCAACTCTGACTTGCATCACTTTGAGTTTCACCCAGGACCTATTTTTTCCAATATTGTTCTGGCTGATGAAATCAACCGTACCACGCCCAAGACTCAATCAGCATTACTCGAAGCCATGCAAGAAGGTCAAGTCACCGTGGATAGAGAAACGCATACGCTCAATAAACCCTTTATGGTGATTGCCACCCAAAATCCCATGGAACAGTTTGGAACCTACCCTCTACCAGAATCACAACTGGATCGTTTCTTGTTTAAATTAAATATTGGTTACCCTGAGGCCAAAGAAGAGCTTGGTATTGTTCAATCTTTAGGAAAGAGTTTTGAAAGAAAGAAAATAGCCCCAGTCTGTGCGACAGACCATATTGTTGATTTACAAAAGGCTGTCAGTCGAGTTCATATTGATCCATCTTTACAACAATACATTGTAGACATTGTCCGTAAAACCAGAGAATCAACCCTAGTAAGTCTTGGCGTAAGCCCAAGGGGAACAGTTGCTTTGTACAGAGCATCACAAGCTCTGGCCTTCATTCAAGGCAAAGACTTTGTCAGTCCTGATGATATCAAAATTTTAGCGCCCCATGTTTTGGCCCATAGGATCACTCTATCTGCGCATCAAACCAAAAACATTGAGCATGGTGATTACAATAAAATGCAAAAAGATGCGATCATTGATATTTTAGATCAAGTGATGGTGCCCTTATAAATTGTTTTAAAAATGCATGTTGAATGTTTAAACGAAAGATAAAAGCCAAGTCTCAACCGAAGTATCCTAAGTTTAAAATAAAACTGACTTTCTTAGGCTATACTTTTATTGCAACCTGTGTGGGAGTAGGCATTGCCAGCATGAATACAGGCAATAATTTACTGTATTTAACCTTTTCTATGATGCTCAGCTTTATTGTTCTTTCTGGTGTTTTATCCAACACCACACTTTACAATGTAAAATTGGTTTTTTTAAATCAGCCTAGATTTTTTGCCCAAGAAACTTCCAATGCCCCAGTGGCTTTAATCAACCAAAAATCACGTTTTTCTTCTTATGCCGTAAACTTGGCGCCTATTGCCAGTGCCCATAATTTAGACTTTGAAAATGTAGATCTCCATGATGCACAAAAATCTTTTGTTTTGAAAATTCTACCCAAAGCTCAAGTACAAAGTTACGCTAATTTTGCTTTTAGCAAGAGAGGCTTTTGTCAATTTCCTGATTTTAATCTAGAAACGTATTTTCCTTTTGGCCTGCTAAAAAAATACATCCAAATAGAAACCGATGCCTCGGTTTTGGTTTTTCCTAAAAAACTTGAAAGCCAACAACTGATTCACTTTAATCAAAACCTTATTGGCACCTTGGTTAGCCAAAGAAAAAATGTTTCTGGAAATCCATCAGGTTTAAGAGAGTATGTTCAAGGCGATCATTATAAAAATATTCATTGGAAGTCTTCAGCCAAAACCTTATCTTTGCGGGTTAAAGAGTTTGAAACTGAAGAAAGCAAAGATGTGGGCATCCATCTGATTTTGCAAAAAAATCAGGCCCACTCCAGTGACAAAAACCATCAACTGGTTGAGCATGCACTGTCTTATGTATGCAGTTTACTTTTAGAGCTTAAGAAAAATAATATTTCTTGCTTTGTAAAAATCAACAACCAAAATAAAATGCGCTCAAGCCATGGTATTGATGCCATTTTAAAATCTCTAGCGCTCTATGATCATGAACAAGACTCCGTAGAAAATTTTAACTTCAGTCAACTCAAAGCCAAACAAACCTCAATTGTTGTGAGTAACCTTAACAAACTGGTTTTTTCTAGTTTTGAAAACTTACACATCATTGCCGCCGATACCCTTGGAGCTTTATCATGAGGTTTTCAAGTTACTTACACCTGTTTTCTTGCGCCTTGGTGGCGATTGGTTTTTCTTCTATTGCTTTAAGCGGTGCTTATGTTATCTACGCCGGCATAGGTTTATTGGTGACTTTGATTTATATCAAGTCTCATCGCTTCATTGACACTCGGCTCAAAATCCCCACTCTGTTGGTCAACATCAGCATTATTTCTTTACTGTTATTCAGCTTGTACGATATTTTCTTTATGTCATTTGATATTGTGGGGAACGCCATTCGCTTTGTCATTGTTTTACAAATCATTAAGCTTCTTTCCAGTAAGACCAGCAGAGACTGGCTACAAATTTATGCTTTAAGTTTTTTACAACTGCTTTCTTCCACTGTTCTTTCAGAAAGCATCACCTTTGCCATTCCTTTTTTCATTTATTTGTTTTTTGCTACTTGGACTTTGACTTTGTTTAACCTTAAAACACAAATTGAAAACCTGAATCAAGAAGAAGATAAAGAAGACAGTAAAACTTTGCGACATTTGTTAAATTCTAAAGATGTCGTGCGCAAACGTTTTTTTGTTTCTACTGCCGCTTTGTGCTCAGGTATTTTAATCTTTACCTTTATTGTCTTCTTTTCTATTCCACGGGTTTCTTTTAAAAACTTTTTGCGTCGCGCGGCCAAGCCGAAAGATATTGCCGGCTTTTCTAAGGAAGTTGATTTAGGAACCTTAGGCAATATTCAAGGCAGTTCAGAAATAGCCTTTAGGGTAGAAATACACAACAAGAAACTCACTAAAAAAGAACTGGCCTTGACCTACTGGCGAGCCAACAGTGCCGATCAATTTGATGGCAAAACTTGGCGTTCTTCACGCAACAAGTTCAAAGTGGTGCGCATGAATTTGGACAATACTGAAGTTTTTTCCAATCGCCGGCCCCCCAGTAAAAATCCGGACTACATGAAATACACTGTGAGTCTGGAATCTCTAGACACCCCTTTATTGTTTTTAGCCGATCACTTTGTTGAAGCCTCTTGGGACCGATCTTTTCTTGAACGTTTTTTACGCAGAACCTTTATGATCCGTTATTACCCTGAATCGGATAGTTATGAAATGCATACCAGTGCTCGATATCAATCAGATCTTCAGTATACGGCTGTGTCTTCGGTCAACATGCCCAGCATCACGCGTTTACAAGATAATTTTAACCAAGACTATCCAGAAGACATTAAAAAACTTTACTTGCAGCTGCCTGAATTATCAGAAGAGTTGACCAATTATTTAGACAGCATTGCTTACCCCAACGTTTCTCCTTTTATCAAAGCTTTCATGGCTCAAGAGTACTTAAAAAAGGAGTATCGCTATACCCTTAATATTCAAGATGCTGGTACAAAAAATCCTCTGGATAATTTCTTTTTAAATACCAAAGCCGGTCACTGTGAATACTTTTCTACTGCCATGATTGTTATGCTTAGATACATTGGCATTCCTGCCCGACAAGTGATGGGCTTTAGAGGTGGAGAATACAACCCCTATGGTAACTATGTTTCTGTCCGTCAATCCGACGCACATTCCTGGGTAGAGGTTTATTTGCCTGATTTTGGTTGGTTACGTTTTGACCCCACGCCTGCAAACACATCGTTTAAGTTGCCAGACAACTTTATCAAACCTTTACTGCAATTTTCTGACTACTTAAAATTACGTTGGCATCGATATATTGTTGATTATAACCTTAAACAGCAACTCTCTGGACTCAAATCTTTATCAGAAAAATTTAGCCAGGCCTTTGCTATCTTCAAACAAAAGCAAAAACAAGATCAAACAATACAAAACAATACCAAAGACAATTCAGGACAAGTCTTTAATCCAATAATATTTTTATTCATCTTTATAGCCTTATTAGCCCTGCTCTTGCTTGCTTTAATCATATCAAGACTGCGTCAACAGTCTTCTCCCTATACCTTGCTGTTAAAAAAGCTTAAAAAAATGGGTTTTAAAAAGTACCCCAGTGAAACGGTGGATGAGTTTAAGTTGCGGGTTTTAGAAAAACACCCAGAGCTGCAACAGCCTTTAACTCAAGTTAACGACTATTACATCAACCATCGCTTTGGTAAGAAAGATTTCTCATTGGCGAACTGGCATTTTCTGATTAAGAACATTAAAAAAGGCAAGCGTTAATAGCGTAATGCAACCTCATTCAAAATCTAAAAAACAGATTAAGTCTTATCAGTAAGAAGAACCGGAATAATAGCTGTTTTGATCGTAAGGCTCTTCGTTTTGCATAACAAGCCCCGGCATAACTCTAGGGTCACCTTCTGCATCGACATAAATTCCTCTTCCCATAATAGTATAATACGGAAAGCGCTGAAACATCTGATAGGTTCCATTAATATAATTACCATCAAGGGAGACACCGTCCAGATCAGCAACGCCATAAACCATGAAGGCATTTTGAGCTTCTGCTCCGGTTTCCTGAGCAACTTCAGGGCTTCTACCAGCAAAATATAAGAAATATCCGGGCTCTTGGTAAAGGCCATAGCTGTGATTGCCACCAAGAATTGTTGCAACAGGCTGATCTAAACCCAAGAGCCATGGATTATAAAGATAAGTAATTGGAGTCCTTGCCAAAGGATGCGAGGCACAATAGCCATTTGCATTCGGCACTGCGTGAAACCTATCCGGGTTTGTGCCAAAAAAGCTGCGTGTCATTGATTTTATGCCTTTTGGCGGGCTCCCTGAGTACTGAGATGTGCCATCTTGTCCGTCAAAATGATACATGCTTACTTCACTAAAACGAGTGTAAAATTCGCAGACCTGGCCGCTTTGCATAACATAAGCTGGATTTGATGCAAATGCTATTTCTGCATCAACAATTTTACGCAGCATAATTTGACCTTCAGCTATTTTAGATTTCATTATGTATTTTCGGTAAGCGTTAATGGCCACTGCCGCAAGTATACTGCCAATGGCAACCACAATCATAATCTCAAGTAAAGTAAAGCCTCTTAGTTTTTTCATCTTATCCTCTAATTTTTTTTCTTATTGGACTTGGTCCAAAAGTCTTCTTTTTTGATCACTCTGTTTTTATAGGTAAAGGTGTAGCTTTGACAAGAAAAGACATGGTCTTTATTGTTGTTGTCCAAACATTGGCCTTCATATGCAATGGAAGACCCTAAACTTACGCGTTTCAAAGTTAACTTCCTGCAATTCTTTGATAAAATAAACGCTTGCGCACCCCCGGAACAGTTGAACATGCCTTCTTCTTCATTGATGATGGTATCATTGGCTTGGGCACTGGCTATAAAAATCAAGCAGAACAGTAAAAACCCTATCTTGATACTCAATATTTTATCGCTAAACTTCACAAGTTCAAACTACGTGGATCACAACAAACATGCAAATTTGAAAAAAATATTAATAAAATAAATAGTACAATAAATTGCTTGAGCTGCTGCAAATTGGCGTGCTATGAACAAAAACCATGTACGTTAAAAAAGTATCTTTAAAAAACTCAAATGCTCAACATCAACTCTTAGAGTCTTTTAAAGACACCGGTTTTGCTGTTTTGGTGGATCATCCTATTGATGCAAAACTGATTGAACAGACCTATGCTGTCTGGAAAGAGTTTTTTGATAGCCCTGCTAAACAAGATTACTTATTTAACCCTGAACTTCAAGATGGTTACTTTCCCTTAAATTCAGAGAGTGCCAAAGGCCAAGATCTTCCTGATCTTAAAGAATTTTTTCATTACTACCCTCATCTACGCCTGCCCCAAAGCTGTAAGGCGCCAACCCAAGCCTTGCACCAACAACTGATTGAACTGGCCCACACTCTGCTTGGTTGGTTGGATGAGGTTTTACCACAAGACATTACGCAAAACTTCAGCCAAAGTTTATCCAGCATGGCACGCGATAGCCAGCAAACCCTCATGCGCCCAATCCATTACCCACCTATTCAAAAGAATGATTTATCTAAAAAAGGCGCCATTAGAGCTGCTGCTCATGAAGATATTAATCTTATCACTTTACTGCCAGCAGCCTCAGCGCCTGGATTGCAGGTAAAGGATACCAAGGGTCAATGGCATGATGTCAGTTGTGACCCAGGCATGATTGCTGTTAATGTGGGTGACATGCTGCAAGAGTCTACTGGTGGCTATTTGCCTTCAACCACGCATCAAGTGATCAATCCAGAGCAAGAAGCCATGCAGTCTTCACGTTACTCTATCCCTTTATTTGTTCATGCCAAACCTGAAGTGGTTTTGTCTAAACGCTACACCGCAAAAAGCTACTTGGATGAGCGGCTTAGAGAAATTGGTTTAAAGTAAACTCACTCTTACTACGCTGAACTAATTCTTGGTGCCCACACGGGTCATATTACCCCAAACTTGCTTCTTGGTGATGAAGCGCCACCATCCTCGGATGCGCCATATATTGTTGAACTGCCGATAACCAAAATTTTCAATGACGGCAATAAAACCCAAAGTCATCAAGCCTCTGACATGTGAAAAGCGTTTTAAGGACAATTCCTCTAAAATGAGAGACATGACACTGATATAAACACCAAACAAAAAAAACACGGCCACAAAAGCTTTGAGCATTGAGTAGTCAATCAGACCCATGAAAAAAAAGTAGGGGAACAAAAGCATTCCAATCAGCTCAAAAATGGGACCCATCACGTCAATGATAAAGTTAATGGGCAACGCCACCATACCAACTCGACCATATTTTGGGTTAAACAACAAATGCTTGTATTTAAAAAATACTTCAATGCCGCCTTGCTGCCAACGAATCCGCTGACTTTTAAGTACACTATAATGCTCAGGCACTTCCGTCCAACAAATAGGCTCGGGGACAAACTTGATTTGATAATCTATTTTATTTTTTCTACAGTGCGTGTGGATTTTCATCACCAACTCATAATCTTCCCCAATGGTTTTTGCATCAAAACCTCCCACGTCAATCACAATGTCACGCCTAAATACAGAAAAGGCACCTGAAACCAAAGTCAATATGCCTATTCTGCTCCAAGCCAAGCGTCCCATCAAGAAAGCTCGCATGTACTCAACCACTTGAAACAAAGCAAGAAGGTTTTTAGATAATTTAACTTGAGTGATTTGACCTTTATCAACCTCACATCCGTTGAGTACTCGCACTGATCCACCGGTAGCCATTGTAATCTCCGGCTGTTCAATAAAAGGTTGGACTGCATTGATCAGAGCCGAAGGCTCCAAAATTGAATCTGCATCCAAGGTGCAAAACAGTGGGGTTTTGCATACATCAATGCCAGCATTAAGCGCATCAGAACGCCCTCCATTTTCTTTATCTACCACAACTAGATTGGGGTAACTATCAGAAGTATAAATGCCACGTACCGGCTTATGTTTTAAACTTTGTTCAAAATAATACGGTGTTTTTTGTAGGTTAAATTTTTCTTGTAAAATTTGCAGTGTATCATCTTTTGAGCCATCGTTAACAACAATTACTTTAAAAGAGGGGTATTGCATAAGCAATGCTGCTTTCGCAGTTTCTTCAATGGTTATCCCCTCATTGTAAGCGGGAATGACGATACTCATTGGTAAAACCAGATCCGTTTGCAATAACCAAGGTGTAGTTTTTTCTCTAAAGCGGCGTCTGACTTTCAACAATTCAAGAGCTGCTAAGGGAATCTGTAACGCATAGGTTAAGTTTTGAAACAAGCCTACCATCAAAATAAAAACTGATACGATAATGGCCACATCTTTAATCCAGGCTTGGCTGAAAAATTGATAGATACTTTCGTGCATCATTTAGACTTCGCTTACCATTAAAAATGCTTTGGCTCTTTGTCCACTGAGTGAAGAAGATTGCGATACTTTTTCAAGTAAAATTTTACCTGCGCTACCCATTTGTATGATATTTTGTATCGCTTTATTGCTGACCAACCAATTGTCATCTTGCAGTAAAATATAAAAAACATCTGTGGCTTCTGGCATAGACACATAAGCACAATCGGCTACAAGTTGCCGAACATGTACATAGTTATCTTGCGCACCAAAATACAAAACATCCTTTCTCAATTTTTTTTTAGATAAGGCGAGCATATGAAACGCCTTAGCCCTAATATATTTGTCACTGTTATTATAATAAGCCAAACCAAGCTCTAAAAGCCTATCGCTATCAATAACATCTTCCACCGCAATCATTGCCGCTATTTTCATGTTACGCTTACTTTCCTGATTTTGGATGAACTGTACAATTTGATCTGAAAAATCTTTGGCAAAATCTTTCAAGACATGACTGGCCATCAAATAGGGGACCTTTTTTTTAATCAATGTCGCAAGTACCTGTTCAAAGGCTTTAAAACTATTAAACTTGGCCAGAGCTTTCATGGCAATAAAATAAATTTGTGGTTTAGCATGCTGCATGCTCTGACATAAAATTGCAAACACCTTTTCATTTTTCCAGTTGGATAACAATTCAAGCGCCACTTGCGATTGCTCTATATTACTATTTTTATGTTGCTTACAACACCACTGATAAAGACCAATTGCTTCAAAAAGCTGTAAAATTTTTTGCCGTTGCTCGCCTTTGAAGTTTTGTAAAAAGTGCTCCCCAACTTGGGCTAAATAGAAATAATCTTTTTTAGATTGAAGCAGTTGTGACTTTGGGTTTTTAAGCCCTTTCATTAAATATATTTGTAAAACTTTTTCTATGGTCTTACAGCGTGCTAAAGCTTTTTGCTTGGCTCGGTCATGAAAAAATCGAACTGCCACCAAACAAAAAAATGCTACGGTTGAAACGCAGGCAAGAATAAGACTAATTTTAACGGTATAACTGTAAAAAAGCTCGGTGTTGGAATAAAATGAGATAATATCAAATTTATTTTTTAGGGTTTCGTACATCAAAAGTTTTTTCTCACATACATGCTAATGACATCACGCAAAAACGAGTTCTTTCTGTTTTCATGGCTGTAGCTGGCAATTAAATCATAATTGGATTTCAGCTTATAACGTCCACCACAGAAAAATGCAGAGGTATCAATCACAACAGCATTATCCGTCTCAGGTGCAAAAGAAACTCCAGCAAAAAGATGCCATGTATTGTTGGGGCTAAACCAGTTGACTCTAGATCCTATGCCATAAAGAAGGTGATCTCTGTTTTCATCCACAATTAAAATAGACTGCGCTTGAACATCAAAGCCCCGTTGCAATAAAATTTTTGTGCCCGGCTTAATCACTCCTATTTTTAAATTTTCATACTGATCGTACTGACCATTTAAAGTTAGTCTCAAACCTGATATTGGCTTATTTTTTTTATAAAAAATTTTAAAATCGAAATTGCTTCTTAGTCTGGTTCTGGGTAAAAATACTGTTGAAAAGCCTTTGCTAAGAGTTAAGTCAAGGGCATGATCTTGTGGACTCACATAAAGCAAGCCCAAGCCATAGTGTTGCTGACTATTATCAAACCGTGTGTAGTTTTGAACATGACCGTGCAGGTTGATATTGTCTCTTATCCAGGTACCGGCAAAGAGTTCTTGCATTTTCCAATCGGGTTGACCGGAACGAGAAATTATACTGTATTGATATCCTAAACCTATATAACTCAAGGGCTTTTTTGTATTTTTAGCCTCAAGCTCTACTTTTTCAATAGATTTTATTTTTTTTTCTAAAGCTAAAGAAGTGGCGTTACCAGGCTCTAGACTCAAAGCTTGTTGTAGATATTTTAGCGCCTTTTTTTTATTACCCAAAGCTAAATTTAAGCGTACGAGCTCTATTTTAACATATACATCACTTGGATTTAATGCTGAAGCTTTGTTTTGAGCTTGCAAAGCTTGTTCAAATTGACTTTGAGCTCTAAAACACAAGCCTAATAAATACCAAAGCTCTGTATTGCTGGTATCTTGAGCAACTAAATGTTCAAACACCTTTTGTGCTTTTGCATACTCTTTATTTTTATACAGTTTTATTCCGCTATCATAATCATCATTTTGTGCATAAGCACAAAACACAAGCACAAATAGAGCTAGAATAAGTTTCTTCATTGTTGAAGGGCTTCTTTTTTTTCTCGCTTCAAAATACCAGCAACACGTGCAGAAAGTTCATCAATATCAAAAGGTTTAACTATATAGTCATGTGCACCATGGTTCAATCCAGATACAATATTTTCCTGTTGATTTTTAGCAGATATAATAATTATAGGAATATCTGCTATACGTGGGTCTTGCTTGGCTTTTTGTAGGGTTGATATACCATCCATACCGGGCATCATTACATCAATAATGGCTAAATCTGGGCTTTTTATTTGCATGGTCATCAAGGCATCATAACCATTGTTTTCGGTGAAAACCCGATACCCCTTTTTTTTAAAATAATCTGCTGCATACTGTAAAATCAGCTCATCATCATCTGCTAAAAGTAATTGCGTTTTTTGTTGACGGACCATGTGCTTAACTTTATCAACAAGCGTATCAACATCAAAAGGTTTGGTGATATAATCATTGGCACCATTGGCAAAACCTTTAATGACCGCCTCATCATTACTTTCTCTGGTCAACATCATAATAGGGATATCTTCAAAATTTTTATTCTACTTGATGCTGGATAAAATATCAAAGCCAGACTGCCCGGGCATATTTACATCCAATAAAATTAAGTCTGGCAAACATATCTCTGGGTTTTTGATGAACTGATTGTTAACTTTGCTTAAAAACTCCAAAGCTTCTTGACCGTTTCTGCACTGAATAACATTAAAGTTATCCTCTTTAAGACCGTAAGTAAAAAAATCATTGATCAGCTCATCATCATCAACAAGCAAAACATTGTATTGATCGGTTATAATGGTTTTAATATTTGTTTTCACTTTTTTTTGATCAAGCTCATCAAACTCTTCTTCTGAATAATCCTCAATGATTTTAGTAATCATGATCACAAACTGATCCAATTGCTCTACCAACTGTTCATAGATAAGATCTATTTTTTCTCCATCAATAACTCTATCGAGCAACTGCTCTACAGTAAAAGCTTTTTCACTTAAACCGGAAAACCCGAATGTTTTTGCTGAACCAGATATCTTGTGCACTTCCGCTCTTATAATAGGTGTTAAGCTTTTTGGCTCTATGTCTTTTTCAGCAACGCTCTCATAAAACTCTACCAATATCGGCAACCAATCTCCCAACTTGTGACAAAATCTTTGTCTTACCTGCTTGAGGGCAAACTGTACTTTATCATTTTTCATGGCTTCATTGACCCTTCCAATAATCTTCAATGGTTGCGCATAAAATTTCTAAGTCAAAAGGTTTGACAATAACCCCTAATGCACCAAGTTCCATATATTTTTTCTGTTCGTGCACCTGAGCTTTAGCGGTCATAAACACAACCGGGACATTATTTAAATATCCCTTTTCTTTAAGTTTTATAAAAGCTTCCTGCCCATCCATCCCTGGCATCATGACATCCATCAAAATGAGTTGTGGCTTAAATACTGGCACCTGATCAATAGCTTCTTGTCCATTGGATACATGTAAAACCTCGTATTGACCCATTTCATCAAGAACAATGCTTGTAATTTGAGCAATGTCTTGGTCATCTTCAACATAAAGAATTTTTTTTAATTTGTTCATTGTCTGCTATCCATGAATGAGAGGCAATCGAATATAAAACTTACTGCCTTTTCCTAAAATTGTATCATAAAAAACTCTTCCCCCAAAAGCCATTATAATGGATTGAGTTATATTTAAGCCAAGACCTGTTCCACCTGCTTTTCTTTTGGATGAAGCATCCACTTGTGAAAACTTATCAAATATTTTATTGGCATAGCTTTCTGATATACCAGGACCTTTATCTGCTACACAAACCATTGCGTGATCATTTTCTCTATAAACTGTAACACGAACTACTTCTTGTTGGGGTGAGAATTTGATTGCATTGGATATCAAATTGGTTACTGCCTGTTGATAGCGCATGGGGTCAACCTTAACCCATAAATCAGGCACACTTTTATTAAACACCAACTCAATATTATGCTCTAAAGCAAAGCCCATATTATCTTCTATGGCTTTTTGGGTTGGCTCATTGATATTCAAGGTTTCAAGGGCATATTCCATTTTTCCGGCAGCAATTTTTTCCATATCCAAAAGATCATTTACTATTCTAATGAGTTTTTTTGTATTTCTGGATGACAATTCAATAAGACTAAATATTTTGTCTTCTACTTTGTTTTTAAGCTTCATTTTCATGAGACTTAATGATCCTGAAATAGCTGTTAGAGGTGTTCTTAATTCATGGTTGACCGTTGAAATAAACTCATTTTTAAGCGTATCCATTTTTTTCTTATACGTGATATCTCTAAAAATTAAACTAAACACTTTATCTTTGCTGCTTGTATACAGTGGGCTTAAAGTTGCCTCAATGGGAAAAGTGCTGCCATTCGATCGATGGGCTGTAAGCTCAAAATTACTCTTCATCAGTTGATCACTGTTTTGCACCCCCTCTATTAATTCTGATAGTTTTGGAATTATTTGATGGATTGAAAGCGGAGAATTTTCATGTTGGTTGTTCAAATCAAACATTTTTTTTCCTGCATGATTAATGCTCAATATTTTTCCTTCTGTATTGAAGGTTAAAATTGTGTCAATGGCATGATCAAATAAATTTTTAAGCTGGTTTTTTGTTTCGTTGGCCAGCTTTGCAGACTGCCCGTACAATTGTGCCAACAAATAAAACATACCCGTCAAAAGTATACTGGCAATCAAGCCAATCACCAAAACAATCACTGACAATCCTGAATCAACTTTGGCCACAAAGTTTTTTGATGGCTGCCAACGCAAAACCCAATTTCTATGCGCCAACTTGATGGTTTGTGTTTTGTTTAGATACTTAAACTGTCCATGCACACCCAACTCTTCTGTATTAGAATACAATAAGGTTTCATCACTCCTATCTGACTGATCATAAATAGAAAGACTAACTTTATCACCACTTACATCTACAATATCTGAAACAAAGTTTCTGGCCATAAACGGTGAATACACCCAACCTAAAAACCCCTTTCTACGCTCTTCTATGTTGTTGTACTTCTTTATATTTTTTCTATATAAGGGTGCTAGCAACAAAAAGCCTGCCATTTTTTTTTCATCTTGAACCAGCAAAATTTTTCCTGTCAGATGAATTTCACCTTTGTCTCTGGCCAGCTCTGCTGCAGTCCTACGATTTTTTTCAAAACCGATATCTAAGCCTACTGCTGGCAAATTAATTTCAATTGGCTCAATAAAACGAATAACAAACTTCTCCTCAAACTCTGTTCTGGGGTAAACCTTAAAATTTTTAAAATCATTCTTACTGACATCACTTTGATAAATAGCAAGCTTGTCTTTGGGAACTGAATCAATAAAACCAATTCCGTTAGAGCCTGGTAAATATTTATCAACACGTAAAGCTTGCGTATATTGACGCCATTCCTGACGGCTAACCTCTGAAGAACCCTGAATAAAACCAATCCCCCCTAGCAAAGCTTGTTCATAGAGGGCAAAACGTTTAAGGATTTGTGCTGTTTTATCTTCTACCAAAGTATCAAAATATTTTTGATTTTGATCAATAACAACTTCTCTAGTGTTTTGCCACGCCAATACCGTAACGATAAGACACACCACGCCAATAATAAATGGAGAGCTTTTCCAAAAATCAAAAAGATGATGTTCACGTTTTAAAAAATAGCTGTAGAAAGCAAATGCCAATATTAAGAAACACATACCTGTATGAATGGCCATGCGTGAAAAACTCGCCAAACCATACATGCTTTTTTGACCTAAAAAGTGAATCATCAAAGCTGTAATTGCGATAATCATTAACGAAAAAACACAGGCTAAAAATATTTTTTTTTGCCTGTTTAAGATTAATGCCAAGGTTGTTAACATAAAACTTATAGCAGTAACAGGCGACATTCTTCCTGGATCAGAAACCAAAGCCATATGCTTGGGGGCATTAAAAAAAAGATTGTCAATACTAAAGTCTGTTAGAAAAATGTATTGCAAAAAGGTCAGACAAGCAAAAACAAAAACGCTACCAGAAACAAGCAAACTTACTGTTTGCTTGTGCAGCAATAAAAGAAGAAAGCTGATCACACAAAAAACAAAAGACAAAGCTGTGTTGTATTGCATAGGTGATGAGCTTGGAAGAATAGTAATCATTGTATCTATTTTGAGCAACCATCCTATGATTGATGAAAAGGCGAGAAGCTCCACAATGAATAAAGGTGCTACAAGTGCAAGTGTTTTGTTTATTGATATTTTTTCTATTTTTTCTTCATGAAGGTAACGACTTTGAGACACCTCTTCTAAGTATAGAAAAATAAGCGCAAAATAGGCACCCAGTCTTAAAACATGCCACCACCACCAAGCCACATCCCAAACAGAAGACAACTCAAATAAAATACCGGCCATGCCAAACAAAGCACAATGTGAAACGATGGCCATTAACTGCTTTTTGTTATCTTTGTTGATCTTGATCGCAAGTCTAATTGCCGCTGTAATAAAGGCCAAACCACCCACAATGTTTAGAAGTCTGGCCAGGAATGTAAATTCTTTTTCTTCAAGCATGCTAGGAACCTGCTCGGGAAAAGCAAAAGACAGAATACCAACCATGACTGTTCCAAGGCCTAGGGCAAGATATGTCTTGTTATTAAAATTTAACTTCTGCTCAAACAAAACCCCCGCAAAAAACACTCCACCCACAAAGGTGGCCAAACTGTGCAGCCAGACAAAATTATTTCCAACATGGGCAAGCGCATGAAAGGCATCTAAAATTCCCATGGACATTAAACCACATACAATCCATGGCACACGGTAATTCGTTAAAAAGTTAAAACGATACCGATGACTCAACAATAAAGATACCGCAAACAGGGCAATAAGCGCACCTACCATTTCAAAAATAAAATGCACCTCTTCATGCGGAATAAAAACATCTTTAAAATACAAAGCAGAAACAACACTGCCCAAAACAGGTAAAACTGTGCACCAGACGACAATACTTATTATTGATTTATTTTTTATGGATAATGGCTTCATATACGAACGTCGATTAAACACCTGTCTCAAAAGGCTTTTCAATCTTATAGTTTATTCGTATAGTTTACACTAACTTTACAACCATCACCTAAATTTTTTGAAATTTTTGTATCAATAAAGCATACACCAAAATCAATTTTTAAATTACTTACAAGCCCATTCCTCTAGCTACTGCAGCTGCAATAAAAGGGATAACTGCATAGAGATGCATGCTGATCATGTGAATCATTTTAAAGCTTTTAGCTTGCATTTTTGCGCCTTCAACATACCCTTTTTTTGTCCAAGCCACAGCTTTAAACACACAAACAAGTTCAACAAAAATAAGTAAGAACACCAGGCCCAATTTACCATGAAAAATGCCTTGCTTCATGTAAAAGGCCACTGCTTTATCTGTGCCAGCAAACAAACGGTAAAAACCAGTCAGCAAAGACAAGAACAGTCCAACATGCAAAAGAATATGAATACCTTTGAGGCGCTTTAGGGCTAAATCCAAAGATATTTCTCCTGCTCGCTTAAACCATTGTGCTCGCATAATATATGCGGCAAGCGCAATGGCAAACCCGTAATAATGTAATGATGCAATAATAAAACTCATACTCAACCCTTTCTTATGTTTTTTAAGGGGAATCGCTTCCCCCTCGCAAATGAAAATCGTCGTTTTCATTTGCTCTCCCCCTGCGCATTTTTCTCTTTGCTTCTCAGTTTATTTTAATCCACCTGCCACGTCTGAGGCCCTTTAATTAACTCCTGTAAATTGCCTTCTCCTTTTTGTTTGATGACGGCATCCAACTGTTCATTGATGAGCTGGTCATAAATGGGTCGAGAATGTTGTCTTACGATACCCATGGGGACTGGAAAATTGGGAAGGTTCATTTGAGCCAACTGATGATGAATCCCTAAATTATTTATATCTGAGTTGTGAACCAAACAATCTTTTTCTGTTTTGTCTTTACCCAACTGCTCAACGGTTAACTCATTGGCGGAATTGATCATAATACCTTTATCCATATTTTTGCCAAAAACCATGGGTTTACCCGCTTCAAGGTACAAAATATTGTCGTCGCGTTTATCTTTATCCGTAATATCAGCATGCGCTCCATCATTAAAAATATTGCAGTTTTGATAAATCTCAACAAAAGACAAACCCTTGTGGGCTACGGCCGCTTCCATGGTTTGGGTCAAATGCGCCGCAAAAATATCCACGGACCGTGCCACAAAACTTCCTTCTGCTGCTAAGGCCAAAGACAGCGCAGACAAAGGCGTATCAAGAGAACCATAAGGTGTGGATTTGGTTTTTTTACCCACTTCTGAAGTTGGCGAATATTGACCTTTGGTTAAGCCATAAATTTTATTGTTGAAACATAAAACGTTCAAATTAACATTGCGCCTTAAGGCATGCAAAAAGTGATTGCCGCCAATGGACAAGGCATCGCCGTCACCGGTAATCACAAAAATAGTTAGGTCTGGCCGGGTACAGGCTAGACCTGTAGCAATGGTCAAGGCACGGCCATGAATGGTATGAAAACCATAGGTGTTCATATAGTATGGAAAGCGGCTGGAACAGCCAATGCCTGAAATAAACACAACTTTTTCTTTGGCAATACCAAGTTTTGGCAGCATGCGCTGGACGGCTGCTAAAATAGCATAATCGCCACAGCCCGGACACCATCTGACTTCCTGATCTGAGCTAAAGTCTGCTTTTGTTAACGGTTTATTTTGCATGATTCTTATGAACTCCAATTCCCTTTAGGTGCCAGCCACCTGAAGGAAAATTACACATACTCCAAAATGGCTTGTTTAACTTCACTTATTTTCAAAGGCTGGCCCTGCACCTTATGATAACCTTTAATATCCATGGCATATTGGCTGCGCAAAAGTTTTTTCAGCTGTCCGGTATTGAGCTCAACCACCAAAACCGTTTTATAGCCTTGCATGATGGGAAGCAAGTCTTTGGGTAAAGGATTAATATAACGGACATGCAGACTGCTGACTTTTTTACCTATCTTTTGCAACTCTTCTACAGCACTAATAATGGCACCTTGCGTACAGCCCCAACCCACAACCAAAACGTCTCCAGTTGCTTCACCAAAAATATCTGTCTTGGGTAAGCTGTCTGCTACGCGGTCAACTTTTTCTTGACGGATATGCGTCATAAACTCATGATTTTGTGGGTCATAGCTGACATTTCCTGAGATGTGTTCTTTTTCCAAGCCCCCAATACGATGCTCCAAGCCTTCTACTCCAGGGCTTACCCAAGGTCTGGCCAAAGTATCCTCATTGCGCATGTAGGGCTGATAATCAGCTTTATTCACTGCTTCATCAATTTCAATAGGCTTAAGGTTTTCTACAGCTGGAATAGCCCAAGGTTCAGCACCATTGGCCAAATAACCATCACTTAATAGAATCACTGGGCACATGTACTTAATGGCCAGGCGCACAGCCTCAATGGCATAGTCAAAACACTCTCCAGGACTGCCTGGTGCCACAATAATACACGGGCTCTCACCGTTCCGCCCATACATGGCTTGCAGTAAATCCGCTTGTTCTGTTTTGGTGGGCATACCTGTACTTGGACCAGCGCGTTGAACATTGACCACCACCAAAGGCAACTCGGTCATCACCGCCAAGCCAATGGCTTCACTTTTTAACGCAAGTCCTGGACCACTGGTTCCAGTAATTGCAACATGTCCGCCAAAAGCTGCGCCAATGGCCGCGCCAACAGCGGCAATTTCATCTTCTGCTTGAAAGGTCATGACATTAAAATTTTTATGCTTGGACAACTCATGCAAAATATCTGAGGCTGGCGTAATGGGATAACTGGCATAAAACGCTTTTTTCTTATCCTGCCGATTTTGGTTAAGCAGGGCAATGGCTGCAACCAAACCTTGCGCCAAAGCTTGGTTACCGGTTAACTGCCTGTAGGTTCCTACTGGCAATTGAGCTTTGGGGACTTCATAGCTTGTGGTAAACAGCTCTGCTGTTTCTCCATAGTGATATCCAGCTTTAAGCGCCTTGCTGTTGGCAAGAACGATTTGCGGTAACTTGGAAAACTTGCTTTCAATCCAATCCAGCGTCGTGTCCATTGGCCGGTTGTACAACCAGTACATCAAACCCAAGGCAAAAAAGTTTTTACTGCGATTAACTTCTTTATTGCTCAACTCAACATCTTCAAGCGCTTGCGCATTGAGTTTACTAATGGGAACTTGAATTACACGAAAATAGCTTAAGCTATCATCTTCAAGTGGGTTGTTGGCGTAGCCGGCTTTTTTTAAATTGGGCTCGGTGAAGGCATCTTCGTTGGCAATGATCAACCCACCTTTGGCCAAATCTTTAAGATGCACTTTTAAAGCCGCAGGATTCATGGCTACCAAAACATCCGGTGTATCTCCCGGCGTTTTAATATCATGGCTGGAAAAACAAATTTGAAAACCACTGACCCCTGGCAATGAACCGGCGGGGGCTCTAATTTCAGCAGGAAAATCAGGAAACGTGGCCACGTCGTTGCCCAAAACCGCTGAGGTATTGGTGAACTGCGAGCCTGTCAACTGCATACCATCACCGGAATCTCCAGCAAAACGAATGGTCACTTGATCTAAAGTTTGTTTATTTATGTTCTTTTTTTCTGTCACAAGCTGTGTTCTCTTTAACACCATTTAAAGGATTGAGCCATTTATTCGGATCAGTTTACCATATCTTCTCCGTCACCCCTAACCTAGCTGCCAGTTTGTTGCGTTAGACTTACATCAACTTATAAAAACCTTATCAAATCACTGTGGAGATTTAATGATTGGAGTCAATAAACTTTAAAATATGGTGATTGGCAAGATTTAGCGGTATAGCATTGCTATGATGGATACCGATCAATCAAGTGTTTGGGGTGAAGAAACGCAGTATTTTTTTGACCTGGGCCCGGACCAGATTTTAAACGCTATCGAACAACAAGGCTATGTCTGTACAGGAAGATGCTTTGCGCTGAATAGTTTTGAAAACAGGGTTTATGAAGTAGAGATTGAAGCAAATACAGCACAGGATGCTCTAGCCCATAAAAAAGTGATCAAATTTTACCGGCCCGGTCGTTGGAGTAAAGCACAAATTTTAGAAGAGCACACGTTCTTGCTGGATTTGCATAGCCATGACATCCCTGTGGTGGCACCTGAACTTTTTCCAGATGGCAGCACCTTAAAAACAACCGACACCGGCATTCACTTTTGTGTTTTTCCAAAAGTAGGCGGTCGCTTATTGGAAGAACCCAATACCGAAGATTACCTACAGTTGGGGCGCCTTGTGGCACGTATTCATCAAGTGGGGCAGAGCAAGACTTTTCAACACCGCTTAAAACTTAACCAACAAAGCTTTGCTTTGGATCATTTGAAATTTCTAACCCAAGAATGGCAAAGCTTTCCCATGCACCACGCCCAGCATTTTGAACGCGTGGTTCATTCCATTGTAGATTACGCCAAACCCTTGTTTGCACAGTTCACTCCCATCCGCGTTCACGGCGATTGCCACTTTGGCAACATTTTAAAAAATCAGAAACAATTATCTTTTGTAGATTTTGATGATTGCATTTCTGCTCCTGAAATTCAGGACCTATGGCTTTTGGCCAAACTCACCGATCCCAAACCTTTTGCCAATGAAGAATTTAATACTTTGATTGAAGGCTATGAACAAATACGGCCATTCAATCCTGCACAAGCTCAATTGGCCGCACCTTTGCGTGCATTAAGAATGATTCATTTCTCAGCCTGGATTGCTCACCGTTGGCAAGACCCCGCCTTCCCACAAGCTTTCCCAGAGTTCAACAGTGAAAAATACTGGCAGGAACAGCTCAATGAACTACAGAACATTGTTCATCATTTTGACTAAATGTTCTTTAATCTTTTAAAGTTTTTTTCATTTTTTTCAACCCCGTTCTGTATAGACTTGTTCCGGCAAAGTGCTCTTTAAAACTTTCTTCAGTCATGGTTTGAATATCCTTAATGCTTATACCCACATGACTTTTAGGTAGAAAGTTAGGCTCATTGTGTGCGGGGGCTTTTCTATTCCAAGGACAAACTTCTTGGCAAATATCACAGCCAATCAGCCACCCCTCTTTATTTTCAGCAACATGCTTTGGCAAAGCTTCGTCTCTATTTTCTATGGTATGATAAGAAATGCACTTGTTGGCATTAAGCACATACGGCGCTTCAAAAGCTTGAGTTGGACAGGCATCCAAACAACGGGTGCAGGTGCCACAATGTTGTCTTAACATGGGAGGGTCTGCGTTTAATTCAAGCTCCAAAAGCACACAGGCCAACAAGGTATACGATCCCAGCATGGTATCAATCAGCATGGTGTTTTTACCAATCCAGCCTAATCCCGCCTGCACGGCATGATCTCTTTCCAATATAGGCCCCGTGTCCACGTAAATTTTGTAATCAAACTCTAGCTTTTGTTCCTGCATAAAAGTTTGCATGGCTTGCTTTAATTTTTTTTTCAAAAGCTTATGATAATCTTTGCCCCAAGCATAACGCGCAATTTTTGCCTGCGGGTTTTGCACGCTTTCTTCTTTAGGTTTGTAAGATATGCTGGCCATTAAAACCGTTTGACACTTGGGCATGAGTTTTTGAACATTGTGTCGTTTTTGTTTGCGTTCTTCTTCTGCCATATAATGCATGTTGCCGGCAAACCCTTTATTAACCCATTGAAGATAAGGTTCATAGCTTTGCACATCTTGCGCTTTACACAAACCCACTTTATTAAAGCCTTGTTTTAAAACATGCTCTTTAAGGGTTTTACTGTTTTTTTGAACTGATGACACCATATGAAACGGTACCCAAAGGTAGCCGGTACCTTTGGGTACTTTTATTTTTTCTGGGGAATGGATGTGGCAATTAAAATCACCATTTTTTGTTCGCTGATGTTAATGACACCATGTTCTTGGCCAGCATTAACATGAATGGCTGTGCCCGCTTCATATTCACGGGTAGTTCTGCCCACGGTAAAGCGGCAACGGCCTTCTAAAATAACATAGGTTCTATCTTGGTCCGGCAAAACTTGAGATTTTTGTGCTTGCCCAGGCTCAAAACACGCCAACTCGGTATGCAAGCGCTTGGACTTAAACATGGTCAAGGTTTGCATTTTTTCCGGCGAAAATTGAATGACATCTTTGAGTTGAACTGTTTTCACTCAAACCTTATACCAAATTATTATCAATTAGTGAATAGCAAAAGAGCACTTGCTTTATGGGCTTT
Source organism: bacterium (assembly GCA_022763185.1). Lineage (NCBI taxonomy): Bacteria > bacterium. Next base: position 90,359 of record JALEGL010000009.1, read on the forward strand.
AAGCATGCTTTTTTAAAACTAATCCAGTGGTACGATTATTTTTATGACTCTAAGCCAAATGGTTTTAACTTCTCAACACCTTGTTTGGGTGTAGCCAAACTTAAAACAATCAATAAAGTTAAAGATACGGTAATAGCCGGGATAACGGCATCAACTTGAAATGAATGATCAACCAGCTCCCACAACAAGGTGGTTGCTGTTCCGCCAATGATGCTGCCCAATGCACCTGCCGTTGTTGCTCTTTTCCAAAATAAGGCAGCCATCAATGCTGGGGTAATAGATGCACCATAAATGGTGTATGCATACAAGGCAACGGCTAAAAATTGATCTGAGAGCTGCGTTAAACCAAGAGCAATCAAACCTAAAACAATAACACTGGCTCTGGACACCAAAAGCATTTCTTTTTCTGAAGCTTTAGGTCGTAAAAAACTTTGATAAATATCCCGAGCAAAAGACGTTGCTGGGGACAGCAAATAGGAGTCGCCAGTAGAAACTACAACAGCCGCAATAACCGTAATCATAACCACTCCTAGAATCATAGGCACATGTTTGATGGCCAATACGGCAATCACCTTGCCTGGGTTGGCCAAATCAGGTTCTAAGACTTGGCCAATCATCGCCATAAAAATGATGGCTAGCTCAACAGCCAAAATACCCACAATCACAAACGAGACTGCTTTTTTGGCCGAACCTTCACTGCGCGCAGCAAAAAAACGCTGATACATGTTGGCATCGCCCAGCAACAATAAAAAGGCCGGTAAAAACAAGCCTAAAAAGGCGGTAAAACTAAAATCATGAAAGGGGTTAAAGTAACTTGATGGCAATTGATTGACAATTTCACCCATGCCACCCGCTTTAGAAATAAGAATGGGTAAAGCAATAAAGACCCCTACAATCATGGTCACACCCTGGATGACATCCGTATAGGCTACAGACAACAACCCGGCGGTAACCGTAAACAGTATGATAAAGCCTGCTGCCATGATGGTGGCATTGCCCACAGATATGGAAGGCTTGATTAAATTAAGCACGGAGCCTGCTGCTCTAAATTGATAAGATACAATGGTGGTATAGGCAATAATCAAAGCAATGGAGCCAAACAGACGCACCCATTTGTTGTAGCGGGTTTCCAGTAAATCTTGCAAAGTCAGTTGCTGCATGCGCCTCACTTTACCAGCCAACATGTACAATAAACCAAAACCTAAAACATCTGCCAGCAGCATTAAAGTAATGACCAAGCCAGCACTGTAAGCTTTTTCTGAATGACCAAACAGCGACCCACTGCCCATCCAAGTGGCCACCAAAGTTCCAAACACCACAAAACTAGGCAAGCTCCGACCTGCCACAGCAAAATCGGCCTGAGAATGCACCCGCTTACTTAAATATACGGCAACACCCACCAAAACCATCAAATAAGATATTACCCCGTAAAAATAGACACTGCTAACTTGAAAATCCATACAAAACAACTAACGCAAGGATGGACATGCAGCAAGGAAAAAATAGTTAGCGCTAGGCTTCTTGAGCGTTTTTCCGTGCTTTGTGCTCTCTAATTTTTAACTTGAATTGATGTTAAAACGCGACTTTACCGCCGGTGTGTTTGCTGACCAGCTCTTCAAACTCTTTGGCTTCAAGCACTTCTTTTTCCAGTAAGGTCTGAGCAACTTCTTCAAGCAGTTTGATTTGTTTTTTCAACAAAGATTTCACTGCATCCATTCTATCTTTTAAGAAACCTTTGATCTCTTGATCTACATTCTTCATGGTTTCTTCACTGAAGTCATCATACACCGTAGCCGAACCTAAAGATTCTCCCATACCATATTTGGTGATCATGCCTCTCACAATGGCACTGGCGCGCTTAAGGTCATCTGATGCCCCGGTAGAAATCTCTTTAAAAATGGTGTCTTCTGCGGCCTGGCCACCCAAAAGCACATCTACTTCTGCAATCAGCTCTGACTTGCTGGACAAGTACCTGTCTTCCACAGGAATGTTACGGGTATAGCCTAAAGCGCTTAAACCTCTGGGAATGATTGAGATTTTATGCACTTTATGCGCACTTTTATTCAACGCAGCAACAATGGCGTGGCCAGCCTCATGGTAAGCCACCACTTTTTTCTCATGCGGTCGAATGGTCATTTTTTTCTTTTCAAGGCCAACATAGGTTCTCTCAATGGCCTCTTCAAAATCTTCTGCCATAACCGTTTTACGTTTAAAACGGGCTGCCAATAAAGCCGCTTGGTTGATGACGTTGGCCAAGTCAGCTCCCACCATGCCGGTGGTGCCTTTGGCAACAACTTCTAAATCCACGGCATCATCCATTTTGATGTTTTTGGAATGCAGCTCTAAAATAGCTTGTCTTTCTTTAACATCCGGTTGACCCACACCAATCTGGCGGTCAAAACGACCGGCTCGCAACAAAGCCTTATCCAAAATTTCTGCCCGGTTGGTGGCCGCCAAAACAATAACACCGGCTTTAGAATCAAAACCATCCATCTCTACCAAAAGTTGGTTTAAGGTTTGCTCACGTTCATCGTGACCACCTAAGTTAGAGGCGGATCTTGACTTACCCACAGCATCCAATTCATCAATAAAAATAATGCAAGGTGCTTGTTTTTTGGCTTGCTCAAACAAATCACGCACACGTGAAGCGCCAACGCCCACAAACATCTCAACAAAATCTGAACCTGAGGCATAAAAAAATGGAACTTTGGCTTCACCGGCAACGGCTTTGGCCAATAAGGTTTTACCGGTTCCTGGAGGGCCCACCAACAATACCCCTTTGGGCAACTTGCCGCCCAAATGCGTAAACTGCTTGGGGTTTTTAAGAAAGTCTACAATTTCTACCAATTCATCTTTGGCTTCATCTTGCCCGGCCACATCTTTAAAGCGGGTTTTAATATTTTCTTGCGCCTGCATTTTATTTTTACTTTTACCAAAGCGCATAATTTCTGAACCCGGTCCTCCGCCCATACGCTTCATAAACAAGGTCCATAAGAAAAACATCAAGCCCAAAGGTAAGATCCAGGTCAGTAAAAAGTCTCTAAACGCACGATTTTGAATTTTATGCTCATAAGGCACTTGCTTTTCATCCAAAAGCTCAACCAGACTTTTATCTTCTGGAACTTTGACTGCCGATAAAGACGGCTCTATTTTCATCCAAGATGGCGCAGTAAACTTGCTTTCATGCTCAACACCGTCTTTGAGCTCTCCAATGACATAAGGATCAGAAAAGTAAACCCGCTTAAAAACATCTTGCTTAATTTTTGCCTTAAACTCACTGTAGGGAATTTTGTCCGGGCGACTGGGCGACATGAACAAGTTAATGACCAATAACAAGCCAAGGCCAATCAGTAAAAACTGCATGGGTGAACGTTTTGGGTTGGGTGATTTTTTATTTTTTTGTTTTTTTCTTTGCATAAAAATATCCTGGGGGCTTAATATAAGCTGAAATATACATTTGTCTATGCTTTGTTGACATTTAATGGGGATTTATTTTTAAGGAAAAAACAATGAAACACATACATGCACTAAAACCTTTATTTTTCACACTTTTTTTAATGTTGGGCTTGAGCGCTTGTGGAGAAAACGGACAAAGTTTTTTTGATAAGTGGAAACCTCAACACAACAAAAAAACATCTTCAGCAAAAACCTCAACTTCATCTAAAGACAAAGTTTGGGTTGAGGATGAAGAAAACACCCCTTTAACTGTTCCCTGGAAAGGTGGCGCTATTGCCGCTGACACTTTTATCAAAGTGGCCAAAAACTCTGATGCCGGCGTGGTCAATATAGGCACCACACAAGTGATCAAACAAAATCGTCCGCGCTTTTTTGGCAACCCCAATGGCCAGAACAACGACGCTTTTGAAGACTTTTTTGGTTCGGATATTTTTAAACATTTTTTTGGTGATCAAGGAGGGGAATCTCAGCAAGAAATCCAACGCCCCAGTCTTGGCTCCGGTTTTATCATTAACAAAAACGGCTTGATTGTCACCAACAACCATGTGGTAGAAAAAGCCAGTGAAATCACGGTCACCATTGGTCAAGACCGCGAATACAAAGCCAAGTTGGTGGGTGCCGACCCCAAAACCGATGTGGCTTTGATTAAAATAGAACCCAAAGAAGAATTGCAACCCTTGGTTTTGGGAGATTCTGATCAATTGCAAGTCGGTGAAATTGTGGTGGCCATTGGTAACCCTTTTGGGTTATCGCACACGGTGACTCAAGGTATTGTCAGCGCTAAAGAACGCACCATTGGTTTTGGCCCTTATGACAACTTCATTCAAACCGATGCCTCTATTAACCCCGGCAACTCTGGGGGGCCCTTGTTTAACCTTGAAGGCAAGGTCGTGGGAATTAACACCGCCATTGTGGCATCAGGACAAGGTATTGGCTTTGCCATTCCCATTAACTTGGCCAAAAATATTATTACCCAGCTTCAAGAAACAGGTAGCGTAACCCGCGGTTGGTTGGGCGTTTACATTCAAAAAGTTGATGATGAACATGCCAAGTTTTTAGGCTTACCCAACAACAGAGGCGCTTTGGTGTCTTCTGTTCAAAAAGACAGTCCAGCTGCCAAAGCTGGCGTAAAAGCTGGAGATGTTATTTTAAAAGTGGATGGTCAAGACATTGTTAACTTCAATGACTTGCCTAAGAAAATTGCCAATTTAAAAGTGGGCAAAAAAGTGACCTTAACCCTATGGCGCAACAAAAAAGAGCTGGATGTACCCCTAACCATTGGCAAACTTCCTGATGATGGTGAATTGGCGCAAAAAAATCCAAACCCTGAAAAAGAAGAAAAACCTTCCAACAAACCTGACCGCTTGGGTTTAATCACCCAAACCTTAACAGCTCCCATGCGTGGACAGCTAAAGTTGGATGAAGGCACGCAGGGCGTGATTGTTACCAGCATAGATCGTAGCAGCAAAGCCTTTGATAAAGGCTTGCGAGAAGGTGATGTTATTTTAAAAATCAATGAACAAGCCATAAAATCCAACAGTGACTACCGAGCTGTGCTTGATAAACTTAAAAAAGGCCAATCGGTTTTATTGTACACTGAGCGCCCCAAATTTGGCCGTCAGTTTATTGCTTTTACTTTATAAGCCCACGAAAATTTCTTAGGGGTAGCGCATGCTTAAGTGCGCTACTCTCAAGGCTAACATTTTTGACCTAAGCCTTATAATTTCTGCGCTTGACAAAAACCGCATACAGGCTATGTTACGTCCCATCATGACCGACGCACCGGTAGTTAAGAAAAAATCCAGTACTTTACCCAGCTTACAATCTGGCATGGATCATTACATGCAAGAAATTGGGCAGTTGCCTGTTCTTTCCCGTGAAGAAGAGTACGATTTGGCCATGCGTTGGTACAAACACAAAGACAGAGATGCCGCTGAAAAATTGGTGATTTCAAACCTGCGTTTTGTGGTTAAAATAGCACGTGAATATGCCAAATATGGCGTCAACATGTCCGAGTTGATTCAAGAAGGCAACTTGGGGCTGATGCATGCCGTGCAAAAATATGATCCGGAAAAAGGTTTTAGACTCATCTCCTATGCCGTATGGTGGATTAGAGCTTATATTCAAGCCTTTGTTTTGCGTTCATGGAGTATTGTCAGAACAGGTACCACCCGCGCCCAGCGCAAACTGTTCAGCTCATTACAAAAAGCCCGCAAGGAAGTTTCGGCCATGAATCCGAGTGCCGCCCCCACCAACAAACAGTTGGCTGCTGCTTTGGACATGGAAGAAGAAGATTTTGTGGCCACCATGGCCCGCATTCAAAGTAAAGACATGAGTCTAGACCAACCCCTTGGCAACGACGGTGATGAAAAACGCACCTTTGGCGACACCTTGGAAGACGAGTCCTCAGATATTGAAAGCCAGCTGGTCTCTTATGACTTATCTGAAATTGTGAAAGATAAGCTAGACAGTATCTATGATGAACTTAAGCCAAGAGAGCGTTTGCTTTTAGAAAAACGTTTATTGAGCGATGACCCCATGACTCTAGAAGCCATTGGTCAAGATTTTGGTGTTACTCGTGAACGGGTTAGACAAATTGAGTCCAGGCTTATGGATAAATTAAAAAAACACCTTTTACCCGCTGTTGGCAATGCTTACCTCAAACAAGATTGAACTTCCTACTTCTCAGACCTCAAACAGCTTTAAAAACATACATCGCAAGTCTTTAAAAAGTCTTGTTTTTTTATTTTTGATGTATTGTTTGTTCATTGGATTAAATTGCACCGGCGCATCAGAAGAACCTTTATTAGAACAAAATTGCCTAGACCAACAAGCTCAAATATGGATTGCTCACGGTCAAAGCAATATTCAGGGTGAACAATCCCCATCCGGCAATACACAAGGAAAAAACTTAGCCGAATCAATCGCGATGGAATTTAAAACATCTCAAGGCCTTGTTGCCTATGATGAAAGCAACGGCACCGGCATTGGTGAATGGAACATCGCAGGCTACCCCAGTTATGTATTGGCTGAATCAAAATATCACAGTTGGTACTACATGTTTGCTAAAACTTACCATGCTTTGACCAACAAACAAGTGATTGCCGTTCCTTTATATCGAGGCGCAACATCATTAACTGCCCAAGCCGCCAATAGCAATGAACCCGATAAATACTGGATCAACAATCCCACTTGGCCTGGCCTTGAAGCTGGCTATGCAAAAATCAGTCAAGCACGAGCAGCTCTGCCCAATGCCCCGGTTTACGTTTATATGTATGCCGGTGAATATGATGCTTTTGCTTTAAACAGCGGAAACTTGAGCAAAGCCAATTTTAAACAGCAATTGCGCAGTCATATTTTAGACTTAATTGCGCAAACCGGTGCCCAAAAAGTTTATGCCAGCATCATGCATGACCTTGCCAATGAAGATACTTTTATTTCAGGTGTTGATTTATTGGAAGAAGTACAACAAGAATTAGCACAAGAAATGCCCAAACAATTTACTTTGGTTTATCCAAACTCAAGAGCAGATCTGAAGCCTGAACAATTTCACCATCCAGGTGATTACATTCATTTAAATGCCGCTGGCTTGGATCGCTTAGGGGAACAAGTCGCCTTAGGTATAGCGCAAGATATGGGTTGCTATCCTTAACTAAACTTGCTCAAGTCCCCTTGTTCACAATATCACATTCTTGTTTTTTTGCCTTAGGACCAAAGCAAAGCGCAGCATATGCGCCAGTGACGTTAGAGCCAAAGCCAAAATCAAAACGCCCCAAACGCCTTCCCCGCCATAACCTAAAGTAAAGGCTGCGTGGTAACTTAAAGGTGCCCCAATCAACCAAAAGGTAAGCATGATCACAAAAAAAGGAACCTTGGTATCATTCACCCCTTGTAAAATGCCTACGCCCATGACCTGAGTCCCATCAAAAATTTGAAAGATGGCTGCATAATGCAAGAGTAGCGCTGCGTCTTGAATAACCTTGGCATCACTGGTGAATAAAGCTGCAATGGGTTCAGGAAAAAACCAAAACACAAAGGCTCCAGGCAACATCACCAAAAATCCGGTCAGAAAACCCAACCAACCAAAATAACGCACGCCTTCTAGATTTTTTTTGCCTTCTTCACGACCAATCCAAACCGTCATGGCCATGGATATGCCCATGGGAATCATAAAGCTCACTGAAGCCGCATTGATGGCCACTTGATGACTGGCCAAAGTATTCACCCCCAACCACCCCATAAGCAGCATGGAATAAATAAAAAAGCCCACTTCACCCAAACGCACGCCTGCCAGGGGCAAACCAATACGCAAAATATCTTTTGTTCTGGATAGACACAACCAGGCATCCTTACGAAACACATACAGCTCTTGGTATTTTTTGCCCTTGTTGATGTAACTCAACAAGGCCCATAACATCAAAAAATGCAAAACTGTAGTGGTCATGGCTGCACCCGCTGCTCCCATGCTGGGGATAGGCCCATAGCCAAAGACAAACAGCATATCCAAGGGAATATTTAATAGCGCCCCACCCAAGGCAATCCACATGGATATTTTCAAATCTCCCAAACCTTCGGTAAGTTGGCGTAAGGTAATAAAAGCAAAAACAGCCGGTATACTCAAAGCCAAGACTTTTAAATAGTCGCCAGCATAATGGAACAAACTGGGATCTTGTTTGGCCCAGGTTAAAATGGGTTCATAGGCATAAAACGCTAACCAAGTAATGAGTGTAAAAGGGATACACAGCAAAATACCCTGACAGACATACTGACCTATAATTTCTTTTTGCTCTGCCGCATAGGCCTGGGCAATCAAAGAGCGCAAAGCCAAAAGCACTCCCAATCCTAACAAAAAGAACACAATAAAAATACCATGGGCCACGGCCATGCTGGCCAAAGCTTGGGTAGAGTAATGTCCCACCACCATATTATCAATAATCCCCATGGCCATTTGCAATAAACTGGCAAAAATCAAGGGCGCAGAAAATTTTAAAATTTTTAAAACATCTTTTAATAAATGAACCAACATCACTAAACTCCTCAAGCAAACGCCCAGCATACACACGATAAGCATGTAAATAAAGATGTTTTTATCATTGATCTTTATTGCATTCGATTGTAATAAAGGTTTTTTAAGATTGAATAAATTTTTTATATTTTATCAATTTTAAAACTGTAGGCGAGTGGCTCAATTGGTAGAGCATCGGTCTCCAAAGCCGAGGGTTGCAGGTTCGAGTCCTGTCTCGCCTGCCATTTTTACACCTAAGGTTTCGTTGACTGTCCCAAGACATTATAAATCATTGTCTGCCAAACTGATTAAGCTTTATTTTATGAGTAGCCAAATTGACATACTGACCATGATTAAATTTTCAGATAGAGATATAAAGCCTAAGGGAACATTGCTTTTACCCCCAACACATGCGCACTTTAATTCTCTTTGATCAATATAAACGGCCTTTATCACAGAAATTGAGCCAATAAGACCTATAGTCAATGCCATTGCGCTTGATAATAGCGGCCAAAGATTTGCCAACATCAGTACACCGGCTGCAGCTTCCATGAATGGGTAAACATAAGCATAGGGGAGATATCTCATTCCCAATAAATCATAGGTGATAAACTGGTTTGTAAAAGCATAAAGGTCTCGCAATTTCAACATGGCTAAAAGACACATGCTCAAAGCTACAAAGTTCTCAAACAATTGAACTAAATTAACTTCAAGTAAAGAAAATTGTTGCATAGCCCACGCAATGAATAGTGCTATGATAAAAACAACTGTAACTGGGGTGTATGTGGTTTCTGGCTTTTCTTTGTACTGGTTAAAATATTTCAAAAGACTCTCGTAACCGCCTATACGCTTGTTATCGATGAATGCTTGCGGTGTTGTTTCCACACCGTGCTTTTCTTTAAATTCATCCGTTTCTTCTCGGCTTTTTAAATGTATATCTTTTACTTTATATCCTTGTTTTTTTAAAAGGTGTTTTGATCTTATTCCAAAAGGACAAATATGTTTATCTGTAACCATTCTATATAAAGTTGCTGTTTTCATAATATTTTTCTAGGTATTTTTTAAATACAGTTGCAAAAGTTCTTTTATTTTGCTTTCTTGTTCCTGATCATCGTTAGAAATATATGCATTTTTAACACAGTGTTTTAAATGCCCTTCAAGTAAAGCAGCTTCAAGAGACTTAATTGCTGACTTAATAGCTTTGGTCTGCTGCAAGATATCAGGACAATACTTTCTTTCTTTTATCATACGTGCCACACCATCGAGTTGACCTTTAAGTCTATTGATACGGTGCAATGTTTTTTTATGGTCAGGATTTTGGTTGTTCATTTTAAATTAACCTTTCATCAAAGGTAAAATATATCCAAAAAATACGCCTATGCAGTAAATAAAAACTGAAATTTTAAAGACCCTATGGGAAAAAATTTTGCTATCTGAGCAGGCTTGTTTTTTATCCACTGGACATGATATGTTTTCACGGTAAATATTCATTGCCCAGCTTAATAACAGTAAAATACCACCTATAATAAACACTAGATTTTTATTTTCTGATACCCAGACAATTTGAGGCACGTTAGATACCAAACCAGCCAAAACTGCACCTGCTCCTATAGAAACCAATAAGAAAGGCAAAGCACAACATAAAAGCGTTGCTGTTGATGTAAATAATGAAAAAACTGAAAGTATTTTTTTCATTTATTTCTCCTAGTGCTCATGATCATGCCTGTGTTCATGAGTTTGGTCATGCTTCATTTTCTCAATTTTTTTTACTGCTTCTTTCTTCTTTTTCTGATTTTTATGTTTTTGTTCTTTCTTTGCACTGCTTAGATCTGATCCTTTGGTTTTGCTGTCTCTCATTATCTCTTCTACTGAATAACCAGCATCAGCAATGGCTTTTTGAATAAATGCATCGTCTAACTGCTTGCCTTCCTTTAAGGTTAAGGTCACAATTTTACTGTCCATATCAACTTCAAATTTTGAAACAGCATCATTGCCTTTTTTCTTAAATTGTTTCTCAACTCCTTGCCCACACAAAGAGCAAACAAAGCCATTGACCTTAACTTTTATTTGTTCAGCTGAGTAGGCAGGCAAAAGCCCGAATAAAATCAGGGTGGCTGTATATAAACTCTGTTTAAATAAGTTTAAATTGATTTTTTTCACTTTTTTACTCCTCTGTTCATTAAAAATGAACCATTAAGTTTATGATTGGATGCCCTTTATGGTTGGCACCCATTTCCCAAAAAACATTTCTATAGAAAAACCTCAAAAGTGTACTGATCATCCATTGATCTTCCAGTTCAGGTGTGTAGTTTCCCCTTACAATCATCCATGATTGAAGATCTTCGTATCCAGCTAAATAAGGAGAAAGACCAAAAGAGGCTTGTGCTATATTTACGACTTCGCTGTTATCAAAGGTTCTTAAACTTCTAAAAGTTGCTTCAGTATAAATACGGCGCGTCTCATAATCGGCTTGAATTCCAGTTAAATAAGTAAAATGTGAATTATCATTCCAAAGGGCACCTGCACCCAACCAAGCATAAATATTTGCTTGAGAATCTTTTTTGTTCCAACGTTTAAGTAAAAAGTTTGTCTTAGCAAAAAGTGCATCCAAATCTTTTTTATTGTCTTCAATTCTGAAATAATGAGACCCTACTCCCCACCAGTACTTTATTGAATATGTAGTGATGGCTTCTGTTTTTCTTTCTTCATTCATCCATGTAATGGGTACTGAACCTTTAAATGACACTGGATGTGCAAAAAGTTTTAATGAGAATATTAAGCATGCTGTTAAAAGAATTTTCAACACATATATACTATATACTACTATACAGTATATTACAAATGTTAAAACAAAGGTGCCAGTAGCACCTAAATTTCTTTTATATTTATCATTAAATGGAACTCCAAAGCCGTGGGTTGCAGGTTCGAGTCCTGTCTCGCCTGCCATTTTTTCTTAGGAACTATCCGTAAATGGCTATTCATTTTTGAGTTCATCAAACTTTGCTTTCATGGTTGGATTGTTTTTGGTTAATTTTTTTACACTCAAATCATCCGCTTTGTCATTGGCAATTCTTAAATTGTTCTCTGAGCTGAGCAGGCTTTTTTTGGTCTTTTCTAACTGGGCAATGGATTTATCGATGCTTTCTATGGCTGCTTGAAATTTTTCTGAAGCCAACCTGAAATTACGACCAAAGGAATCCCTAAAGTCTTCCAATTCTTTTTCAAAATGGGTGACATCAATGTTTTGAGCTTTCACCACTTCAAGCTCAGCTTTGTACTGCATGGAGTTCATGGCTGCATTTCTTAACAAAGTAATCATGGGAATAAAAAATTGTGGGCGAATCACATACATTTTGGGATATTTGTGTGACATATCGACAATACCGGTATTGTACAGATCATTGTCTCCTTCAAGCAGGGAAACCAGCACAGCATATTCACAGCCCTTCTTATGTCTGTCTGCATCCAACTTGGCCAAAAAGTCTTCGTTCTTTTTTTTGCTGGCTGTTTGATCGGCTTCGTTTTTCATTTCAAACATGATGCTGATCAGTTCTGCCTGCTTGTCTCCTAGCTCACGATAAATATAGTCGCCTTTGCTTCCAAGAGAGGCATCGTTGTCTTTTTCAAAGTAGGCGTTTTGAAAGGCTGTGGCTCTGAGTTTATTGAATTCAATCTCACAATGCTGCTCCAAACTTTCACCCAGCATTTTGGTGCTCATCTTGGCTTTTAGATCTTTGTAGTAGGCAATCATCTCTTCTTTGCTCTTGAGCTCTGATTCGTATTTATCCTTTAGGCTTGTTTCTCGTAATTTTTGTTCGGTTTCTTTGCTTTGTAGCTTGTTGGCCAGAGCATCTCGCTCTTTTTCCAAGGTGTTGACAGCTTCACTCAGCGCCAGTTTTTTATGGGTCTCAGCCGCATCCACTTGTGCTTGAAGCTTCATGATTTTTGTGTTTTTTTCAGATTCTAAATCAGAGAACTGCTTTTGCAGTTTTACAAACTCGGTGCGCAATTCACTCTTGGTTTTTTCTTCTGCCAGTTGCACGGCGCTGGCTTTTTCTTTTTCAGCCAATTCCAAGCGATCATGCAGCTCTTTTTCAAACTCGCTGTTGTGAACCTGCTTTACAATTTCTGCATAACCGGCTTCATCAATTTTAAAGGCTTTTTTACAGTGCGGACATTTAATTTCATTCATCGCTCATCCAAGTTTTTTATATTTATAGTTTTTAACATCAGTTTTTTCTAAGTTCATAGCACTTCCTAAACTAAGTTTTTTTATGCGTATACATTCCTGCCTTACCTATTTATCATCTTAGTTATTGCATATTTTGATTTAAAGACAAACTCGACATGCGAAAAAGATGACGATAGGCTGTTGAAACAACTCTTAATTCTCTCTATAGTGAGAATTGAGAGCCTTGCTAGGCTACACTCTATACATTCTCTCTATACTGAGATTTTTCTTGAATTCACAGCTTTATCTTGTTATTCTCATTATAGTGAGAACTGTAAACATCACCATAAACAATGAACGAACGCTGGGTTTGGCCATAAAACAGAGAAGAAAAGAGCTGGGCTTAACCCAAAAACAGGTGGCCAAGTTTTGCCAGCTTTCTTTCAATGGCCTCAGTCAAATTGAACTGGGCAATCAGAGTATTCGACTGAATACACTGATACGATTATCTGAAATTCTTGGCTTTACCGTAAATCTAGAAATGGAACGCGTATGAACACTTTATTTGTGTTCTTTGAAAACCAAGTTGTGGGGCAACTTAGAAAAGATGCCGAAGGGGTTTTGTCGTTTCAGTACAGCTCAAATTGGCTGGATCATTCCCAAGCTTTTCCCATCAGTTTATCCCTGCCTCTGCAAAAAGAGCCTTTTAAAAATTACCTGACCAAAGCGTTTTTTGAAAACTTGATGCCTGAGGGAGATGTCTTGCATGACTTAAAAATGCAGCAAAACACAGTAGAAGTGTTTGAGTTTATGCAGTACTACGGCCAAGACTGTGCTGGAGCCATGACAATCCATAGTCATGATAGCATTAAAACTATACCAGCAAAGCCACTAAAAGAAATTGATCTCAATAAAATCTATAGCGCTTTAAAAAACCATCAGTCTATAGCCAGTGAAATTGCCAATCAAAACCCTGGTTATCTTTCCATTGCCGGCGCTCAAGACAAGTTTCCATGCATTTATCAAGATGGAAAAGTTTTTTTACCGCAAGATCATTCACCCACAACGCACATTGTTAAAGCTCCCATTTGGCGTTTTGGCGTTACTGAGTCTGTATTTAATGAATACTTTTGCATGCAGCTTGCAAAAAGAATTGGTTTAACTGTAGCCAACTGCTCTATCTTAGAAGGCCCATACCCCCTTTTTATTGCTGAGCGCTATGACCGACAACAAAACAAAGATCAAACATATTTTAGACTGCATCAAGAAGATCTCTGTCAAGCTCAAGGAATTTTGGCTGAAAATAAATATGAGAATAAGGGGGGCCCCAGCCTAGTAGACAACTATCAAATCTTAAAAAAACACATCAATCCTTACGATAGATTTTTTGCTCTTGAACACTACTTGAAATGGGTCATGTTCAATCTCATCATTGGCAACAATGACTCGCATTCAAAAAACATCTCACTTCTTTTACATGCAGACAAAGGCTATACCTTGGCCCCTTTTTATGACCTTTTATCGACCGCTGTTTACCCTAAGTTGGTTTCTCACTTTTCTTTTAAAATTGGGGGTCGTGATCAATTTTCAAAAATAGGAAAAAACCAATTGCTGGCACAAGAAAAAACTTTAGGTTTAAGCCAAGGTGTTTTACTTGAAACCCTGCAAAAAACGGCTGACTCAATTCAAAATCAACTTCCTATATTACTTGAAGAATCACAAAACACCTGGCCACAAGTCAAAGTGTTTAATAAAATATCAAACCTGATCCAAAAAAGAATGAAGAGTCTTCATATGCAAAAAGCTCTTTAAAATAATGTTTTAGTCAATCGTTCTTTTTGTATTTACTGCATCAAAAGTTACAGCAACAAACTTATAACTCTCCATAATAATTAACCGTTAAACATCTGGCGGCTCCGCCTAAGAAAGCTTCATGCATGGATACTGGGAATGAGAATACCTGTTTTTTTATGCCTGCAGCATCAAGTAACCTGTTTATTTGCTTTTGGTAGTCTTGATTTAAATCATGGATTTGCCGGGCTGTTGGTTCTGCTTTTTGGCTATCATCAAAAAATTCTTTGTGTGTGTACTGCGGTACAATTAAACTTTCACTCAACAAAATCCAATTGGTGGGGGATAAAACAATATAATTTTTTTCCTGAGTTTCTAGGTTTTCTGAGGCTTTGAACATGCTGCTTAAACTGTCTGGTTTAGTTGTTAAGGCATAATGGTTGAATGGAAGAATACATGAAAACTTTGTTTGAATACGGTGAACTTTAACCTGCGTTTGTTTTAAGTTTTCTCTAAGGCTGTTGGCAATATTATCAAGCCTTGCTTTGTTAAACATGTTGATTTCAAGCGTTTCTGTGTCATTTGGTGCAATTAAACCGGCATCAATACAGCTTTGGGTATCAATATCCATAACAGCAAGGTTGTTTGCATCGATAAAATTCATGAAGGTATCTATGTGATTGTTGTTATGTTTAAAACCAAAGTAGCTAAAATCAATGTCAAGGAAACTTTGGCAGTTGAACACAGCCTTCCATTGATCTTGGCGACTTAACTTTTTTACATCTCTGCTGGCAACTATACACAGGCCTTGATGATTGGAAATAAAGTTGCCGCCTTGCATTGTTGGCATATTCTCTATGCTTATGGCCGCTTCTGCCAAACTCAGTACATCTGCCAACTGACTTGTATTTGCATATTTTAAATTTAACGTTTTTTGATCTAAGCCTACAATTTCATCCCTTAACCAAGGATGCATAAAAACATCTGTTTTTGGCTGAAAATAACTTATATGAACAGCTATATTGTTGTTTTGCGTATAGCTTTGAAGCTCTTCTAATTCATTTTCATCCTGCGTGACAAGCAACACATTCCCGTGTGTGGCACTTGATAAAACCTCTAGACGTTTATACAGCATGCTTTGAGACACACCATAATCTTTTCTCATATCTGCTGTTGACATCACTAGCCCTTCTTGGGCCATGCTCACTTGATAAAGCAAAAACATGCACAGAATCATGCACTTGCTATAAATTTTATCTCTCACTCTTAAGAGTATACCTTGTTTAAGCTTTGAATTACAAGCTGCTTCTAAAAAGGGCTATACGTGTACACACCATGCTTAATGATCACTATTCACTCAGCTAACACCTACAACTTGGACTGGGTGTACCATCACAGCAAAGCTTTCTTCCATCTGCTGCACACCCACATACACCCTTATGATGTGAACAACAGCCTCTTTGTTTCAAGTCTGCATTTATTATCAAGGCCACTTTCATGCCACCATGATCCATTGGGCAAGTCTTGCTGCTGGATGCAAGATCCTGCATATCAAAAATCGTACTCACAACTCGCTTGTCACAATCCATCATGGGTTGTTCTGCTTTAGCTGTTGAAATTTTTAAGAAAGAGGTACTTAAAAAGAGAACAAGTAAGGTATTGAAAAAAGTTTTTTTAAGCATCTTTAAAGTATACAAAAGAAAAACTTATAAAAATAGATGGAATGTTTTTTACATGGGTAAGCTTTTTTCTGTCAACAAAGGTTGCCCAAAAAATAGCTATGGAGAAGGCAGCAAGCTACTCTAGCTCCATAGCTGTTTAATTTTTATTTTCTGTATTCACTAAAGAAAAGGAAGTCATTGCCCATGCCATCACTTTGTTCCCAAACAATCATGGCTTCTCCATTATCAGATCTGGCAACCTTGGCATCTCTTGAATGCCCTACCGCTTTACTGATCACATATTCCGTATCTGTAGCTGAGCTTGGATGATACCATACACCATTGATGTATTCGCTGAAGAAAATTTGATTGGTGGGCTCCTCTTGTGGGTCATTGATATCTGAATTTTGCTCCCAAGCAACAACCGCATTGCCTTCACTGTCCATGGCAACGTTAGGGGTATCAATTCCCGAATAGAACGGGTCAATCCAGCCTGGATTGATTGCATCATTTTCATCTACAGGGTGGGTCCAGGCTCCATTTTGATAGTGACTTAAAAACACACTGTCTCCATCAGGACTGGATTGTTCCCAAACAATGATTGTATTGCCTTGTGCATCCATATCCAACTCAATCCGCTCTGCGTTGTAATCATCCAAGCTTATATAGTCTCCAGCTGAAGGATGATTCCAAGAACCATTGCGGTACTCACTGAAAAACAAATGATCATCCACATCGTTATCTTGAATCCATGCTATGATGGCCTCTCCATTATCAGATAAAGCAACTCTCAAGTAGTCCTCTTCTAAAACATCTTCTAGATCTGGGCTGATGGCTTCATTGATAGCAGGATGGTCCCATGAACCGTTGCGATACTCGCTAAAATACACGGCAAGATCAGAACTCAAATCCTCTTGTAACCAGGCAATGACTATTTCACCACTATCATTCATATCCAACATGGGCCCTTCATCAACATCTGTATCTACAGGGGAGATGGCATCCATAAGATTTGCTGGGTGCATCCAAGAACCATTGCGGTATTCACTTTTATAAACACGATCTACAAGACCATCATCTTGAGTCCAGGCAATGATGGCATTGCCGTTATTGTCCATGGCAAGATCTGCATCTGACACACCGGTACCGCTTGGATTAAAATAATCATTTAGATCCGCTGGGAAGCTCCATACCCCATTGCGATACTCAGCTTTATAGTAGTTGTCTTCTGTACCATTGTAATGGCTCCAGATGATGATAGCATCACCAGCATCATCCAATGCAACATGAACATCATCAACGTTATATGTACTTAATAAATCAAGGTAGTCTGTAATGTTTTGCGGGTGGGTCCACAGTCCATTGCGGTACTGACTCATGTATATGTTACGTCGTAAACCATCGTACTGGCGCCAAACAATGAGCGTTTCACCGGAGCTGTTCATCACCACTTGGTGATCACTCACAAAGTAACTGGGGCCTTCAATACTGATATAATCCGTGGCTGAACTGGGATGGGTCCACATTCCTGACTCCTCCTCCTCAAAAGGGGCAACCTGAAATCCGCAGTTGGACAAAAATACCGACAGCATTAGAGTGGATAAGACAAAAAGTTTTTTACGTGAAAATAATGTTAATCTGTTCATAGCTAAAATAATACTTTCTTTTTAAAGAAACACAATTTTTAAATGTTTTTATTCCAGCATACCGGTACTGCCGGCTATTGAAGGCTTTGTTGATCAACATCACATTCCATAGCCGACAAATTTTTATTGATCGTTGTCGGTGGTATAGAAAAACTCTTCACGAACAATTTTATTGTTTTCAACCGTGTACATGGCCACTTCCGACATTTCAAAGCGTTGGCCGCTTTCTTTGTTGGTCACATCAAATTTAAAGTTGACGGCAAACTGATTGCCATTTGGATACGGTCCATCCACCGTGGCCGTATGCACCTCGTGCGCATTGTACCACCACTCATTTTTTTGCTTGATGGCATCTAAACCCTTTTGTTCTCTGCCAATATTGGGCATGTCCATGGCTTCAACACTGACGATATTTTCATCATACAAGCTGTCCAAAGCTTCCATGCCTTTACCGGCCTGACACAATTCCACCAACTTCTTACCTACATTGTATACGTCTGACATACATTCTCCTTATTAATTATTAGAACCAAAAATAGTGCATTCATAGTATACGGCCAAAAATAATTTTGACCAGCATTAAAAATTTAGCCTGCCCTAAAACAGACACTTTAAAACAAACATTGAAAAACACAGATGCCATTTAAAGTCTTTATTTTTGTTTCTGCATTCCAAAAAAAAAGCTGGGTTAAAACCCAGCTTTTTATAAGACTTCATTTAGCGTTGTGTTGAAAGTTAACAGTTACCTTCATCTGGCTTGAAAGTAATTTTAATTTGATCTCCTGCTTCACCAGCGCTTTGAGCATTGATGGTAATCCGTGTAAGCTCATCACCTGTATTGGCAACCTTAATGCTAACGTTATACTCAGTATCACTCAACACGCTGCCTGCCACTTTGACTTCTAGGTTGTCATCTTCACAAGCTTTTTGCGAAAGGTCAAACACGGTTAAAATTTGCGCCGCTTGCGATGCACCTTGTGCAACCGGTTCCAATGCTTGGTTAAAGGTATCTTGCGCTGCTGGACTTGAATCAGCTGCCTGCGCCAAACTTAAAGGAACATACTCACCGTTGAGTATATCAATGGCTTGATTGTACCCATGGGTAATTTGACCTGTACCATCACCGGATTGTCGAATACCAATCAAGGCGTAATAGGTTTGCAACGTCCCTTGGAAACTTGTTACAGCATTGGTGATGGTTGTACTATCCCAGATGCGAACACCTGTAGAAAGGTCACTGTAAAAATCATAGCGGAATCTGGCTTCTGAACAGCTTGATTCGGCTAAACCCATGGGCGTTAAATCAAAGTCGACTCCGTTGCATGATGCAGTTCCATTGGATTCAGAATAATCATTCTCATCAGCAACAAAAATGGTAGCAAAGGCCGCATTGTCTCTAAAAAAGCCATTGCTGACGTAAGTACCTCTTTGCGATCCAACAGCTCTCAACAGAGCCATCAAACCGCCTTCACCATCTGTACCGGTTAGGTTATCAATGGCCACTTGAAAGTTATCACTGACGGCTGAAACCATACCAACTGTGCTGGCAAAATCGGATGAACAAACAACTGGTGACTGCATTGAGTTATTGAGCAAGTGATTGGTAGGACTGTCTTCTGGGTAAGCGTAAGAAATACCCACACATAGGTCTACATCTTCATTATCCACAATTTCTCCCACAAAATCACTAAGGGCAGACTGAACGGCTTCAATTTCATCCGCCATGGATCCTGAACCGTCCACAATAAACAAAAGGTCCAGCTTTGGATCTGGCACCGCTACCTGTGTCCATGTGGATGCTAGTAAACCACCACCGGCATCAATGGTTGTATCCGGCGTGTTGACGCCGTTTCTTCCACCAATCATAAAACCGGTTGAGTTTTCACTTAAACACGACGACATGAATGTCACCGCCGTTGCTAAAACCATTAAACTCAATTTTTTATACATACGCTCATAGCCTTTCTTTTTTTGATTCGTGCCTAATATATTCAAGATTTAGGCCAAAATCTAAGTATTTGTTTTTATTTGCTAAAAAATAATTTTTCTTCAAATTGCCTTAAATCTGCTCTGCCTATTTTTCAGCAGTGCTTAAGTTTTGCTCACTTTTAATGTCACAGCCTGAAGTCTATTTTATACGAATTGCCCCACTTGTTGCAAGTCTTATCAGACAATAAACCTTTAATCTTCTATTTTTTAAGAAAAGATTTTTTGACTTCCTTTATTGTTGATCATTCAATTAAACCCATTTTCAACGCTGCCCCATACCTTAACCGCTGATCTATATCTTTGCGGTTCTTTATACTCAAAATATGAACCAGTTTAATAACATGCTCCTCATTGCTTTGTATGGCTTTAGCCGTCAGTTTAGGCCAATCTGGAAACTTCATGTCAGGGTATTGCCAATCAAAATCAACCTCAATGCTGCCTGTTGTAGACAGGTAGGCAGCCAACAAAGCTTTCCACATTAAAATTCTTGCGATTTTTGGTTTTGCGGAAAACTTTTGTAGAGCTTCAAAAGCATGATGAGACGTAATGGCATGCAATAAGGTAAAATTATTATTTTGTGAAAATAGCCATAACAAGGCCGATTCAAGTTTTGAGGCCTCTAAATCATCATAGAACAGCTGTGCAGACAAGTCTTTAAACATAGGATTATGCGCTACAATGGCCATCCGTTGCGCAATATTAGGGGCCACAATTTTTTTACCTTGGTTAAAGTCTTGCTCCCTAAAGCGCTTTAAAAGATCAAGCATGCTGACTGTGTTTGTTAGCTTTGAATCTAAACCCAAGTCCAAATAACTTGTGGCCCAACTGGCCAAACTGATCACGATCTCCTCCTTTATATTGAACCGAACAGCATAAAATAATCTGATGAGTGGATGAAAAGCTGCCGCTGCTACACCTGGCATCAGTTGATCAAAATAGTGTGCAATCATTTTGTCTTGACCCAAGTGTTGCATTTCGGTTTTAAAAAATTGAACATAGGCTGTTTCATATTCATGGTTACCCAAGTGCTCTCTCCAATTATCACTTGCAATCTTTAATGAAGATGCTGATTTTGCTCTAAGTTTTGCCGCACTTTTTTGATAAAAACTTTCTAAGCGTTTATCGCTGGCCCCCATTTCTTTAAGAGCAAGTAAAGCCATGGGGGTATGGGTATAGAGTTGGGTTTTATAATAGGTGCTGTATTGAGCATTATGTTTTTGAATCAATCTCTGCGCTAACATGTTCTGATCTTAAGCGATTAAGAGAAAATGTTTTAACTTTTTATTTCTATGACACCATAGAAAGATACTATCAACAATCAACACCACAGTATGTCCGTTGAATTTGAATATTTTTCTTTGCTTAAAGTCTTATTTCCTATACCTTTTGCACTGTGAATCGCTCTATTGAATGCATTGCGCCCAACAGCTTTGAACAAGAACATCACTTTTATCCCAAAGCCCTCAATGCTCAACTGCATCCCATGGTAAGTTATTTTTTTAACATGAGCCATGAACGGATCATCAAACGTTACAAGCACTTAAATCCAAAAGTTGACTCAGAGGTTTTAAGTCAGATGTTAAGCTACAAATGTAAATATTATTTTTGGGGTGGCTCGGATTTGTTTTACGTGACCACCGAATCCGGCAATAAAAAAATGGTGGTTTTGGAAACCAACTCATGCCCTTCTGGACAAAAATCCATGCCGCAGCGGGGTGATGAATCCGACGAGTATCGCGGCTATCGTTTTCTGATCCAACAGTCTTTTTTACCCTTGCTTAAAAAAAAGCGTTTGATTGATGGGGCTTTGGCGGTGATTTACGATAAAAACTACATGGAAGTTTCTGGTTATGCTGCTGCCTTAGCTGACTTGACCCAAGAAAAGGTTTATCTGGTTCCTTTTTACTCAGATGATGATCAAAACAATGTCTGGATGGATGACGGTGTTTTAACAATCAATAGCCATCAAGGAAAAAATATCCCTATTCGGGCGGCATTTAGGTATGTCACGCAAAAACCCTGGAACCGAATTCCACCCATTTGCAAAACTTTGATTTACAATTCCACCTTAATTTGTCTTGCCGGCGGAAGAAATAAACTCTTGGCCAACAAAGCCTATGAACTGTTTAATTCTGAACTGGCAGGCACGGGGTTAAAAATCAATACGCCTGAAACCATTAAAGATGTTTATAAAACTGAAGTTCCTTTATGGGTCAAACGTTTTGGCGGCAAGGCCGTGATTAAAATTCCCTACAGCAATGCCGG
Organism: bacterium; assembly: GCA_022763185.1. Lineage (NCBI taxonomy): Bacteria > bacterium. The sequence continues at coordinate 112,343 of JALEGL010000009.1, forward strand.
ACAAGGCGTATTTACCATCACCAATGATGACGAGCTTGCCAACTTTATGCAGCAAGAGCATGCCTACGATCAGTTCATTGTGCAAAGCCTCATTGGTCATTATGCCTGGAGCTCCAATAGCGCGCAAGGCAAGTATTTTCACGTGGGCACCTTGCCCAATAAAAAAGGCAATATCTATATTGCTGACCTACGCATGATGGTTTGCGCTTCAGACACAGGCTTTTCTCCTTGTGCGCTCTACGCAAGACGGGCTAAAAAACCTCTGGAAGCCTCGTTTAGTGGCAACAGTTGGGATGTCTTGGGCACCAATCTTTCTATTAAACTGGAAAACAATCAATGGTCTTCCGATACATCACGTTTGATGCTATTGGATAGAAAAGATTTTAACATGTTGGGTATAGGCATGGATGACTTGATTGAAGGCTATATTCAAACCCTGTTAACCATCATAGCCATTGATAAAATGGCAAAAAATTTAGTGAACAAAAAAGGTCAGTTTAGGATGAAATTGTTCAAGTCTCTGGACAACGATGCTTCCTTGCTCAAGGAGATTTGTATTTAAATGACAGCCATAAAAATCATAAAAACCAAAGAAGATTTAAACATTTCTTCACTCAAGCGTGGAGAAATTCATCGTTTGCATATTCAATTGTCCGATAACGCTTTGGGTGTGCCCTGGCGCATACCGGTGATTATTTTACGCGGCGCCCATAAAGGTCCTACCGTAGGTATCACCGCAGCTTTGCATGGCGATGAACTCAATGGTATTTCCACCATTTTTAAACTCACTGAGAAAATTGATCCCAAACAGCTGTCTGGAACTCTGGTTTTGGTCCCCATCAGCAATACACCGGGTTATCTCATGAACCAACGTTATTTTTCTGACAACCAAGACCTTAATCGCATTATGCCAGGCAAAGCTGTGGGTAAAACCAGTCAGCTTTATGCCCACTACTTTATAAAAAAACTGGTGAGCAAGTTTGATTATTTACTGGATTTGCACACAGCCAGCCATGGACGCGTCAACAGTTTGTACATTAGAGCAGATTTAGAAAACGATGCTTGTCGGACTTTGGCCTATCTACAAAACCCACATATCATTGTGCAAAAATATGACGTGGAGGGTACCCTGCGGGCCTGGGCCAATGACAATAATATCCCAGCCATCACCATTGAAATTGGCAACCCCAACGCTTTTCAACACAATCTGATTGATGAAACCTTAGAAGGTATTTTAAATACTTTGCGCCATTTTCATATGATTAAAGGGAAAGTCAAAGACATGATTCATGAAAGCACCATTTGCGATCACTCTTTTTGGATTTACTCTACCCGCGGCGGCATTGTTGATGTTTTGCCGCAACTCACCGATGAAGTCAAGGCCGGCCAAGTCATTGCCCATGTATACAATGTGTTTGGCGAAATAAAAGAAAAAGTGGTCAGCGAAAAAGCTGGCATTGTGATTGGTAAAAATGTGATCCCCAACTGCGATGCCGGATCACGTTTATTGCATTTGGGTGTGGACTACATCAAACCCAAAGCCAACAATATCCCTGGCAATACCGCATACAGTACCAAAGCATGAAAACAAGCAAAACACCTGCAATCCTCAATGCCTTTGATTTTGAAGATGGAAAAATAATTTCATCCAAGTATCAACTGGTTAAAAAACTGGGAGAAGGTTGGGAAGGTGAAGTTTATTTGGTCAAAGAATTGGACACCAATATAGAGCGCGCGGCCAAGTTTTTTTATCCGCACAGAAACCTCAACAATAAAACCGTAAAAAGCTATGCTAAAAAATTGCATAAGTTAAGAAACTGCAGTGCTCTGATTCAATACATTAACAAAGAAAGTTTTAGATTTAAAAAACACAGCATTCAATATTTACTATCAGATTTTATTGACGGAGGCTCAGTCCAGGCCTATTTAAAAAAGTTTCATCCAAGAGGCATGCCTTACTATCAAGCTTTGCATCTTTTTTACGCCATTGTTTGTGCATGTGAGGAAATTCATAAACACAAAGAGTGGCATGGTGATTTGCACCTGGAAAACATCATGCTGCAACAGTCTGGACTGCGGTATGATATAAAATTGATTGATATCTTTCACACTGCGCACAGTCCCAATGACAAAGGCAGTCCTTTAGAAGACTTATATGACATTTGTAATATCTTATACGAATTGATTGGCGGCGCAAAGCGCTACGCCAAACAACCGCAAATCATCAAAAATATTTGTTGTGGGCGTAAAAAAACTTTGATTAAAAAAAAATTTAAAAACACCCGCACGCTCAAGGATTTTTTAGAAAGCCAAGCTTGGGAAGTATTTTAATTGCACTATACATTTTTTAAGTTTTTAGAGGTACCATGCCCCAGTCTTTAAACCATAAAACAATTTTAATTACTGGTGCCAGTAAAGGCATTGGTCAAGCGGCTGCTTACCATTTGGCCGAACGGGGTGCAGAAGTTATTTTATTTGCTCGCAGCGAAAAAGCTTTAGAAACAATTGCGGCCGAAATTCCTAACAGCCACTTTTTTGTTGGGGATGTCTCAAAAAGCAAAGATGTCAAAGCTGCCATCGACCTTGCAGTAAAAAAAACCGGGCGTTTAGATGTTCTAATCAACAATGCCGGCATCATTGATCCAGTAGCTACACTCGCTGACTCCGAGCCGGATGCCTGGAGTAAGGTCATTGATGTGAATGTGAAAGGGGTGTATTACGGCCTTAAATACGCCATTCCGCATTTATTAAAACACAAAGGAACGGTTATCAACATAAGCTCTGGCGCTGCCAGAAGCGCTTTAGAAGGCTGGAGCCATTATTGCTCCAGCAAAGCCGCTGTTTTTTCTTTAACCCAATGCGCGCATAAAGAATATGCTAAGCAAGGTCTAAGAGTTATAGGTTTAAGTCCCGGTACCGTGGCCACCGATATGCAAAAAACCATCAAAGACTCAGGCCTTAACCCCGTCAGTCAACTGGACTGGAGCACCCATATTCCACCGCAGTGGGTGGCGCAAGCCATGGCTTTCCTTTGTGGTTCTGGCGGGGATGCTTACCTTGGCCAAGATTTCTCGCTTAAAAGCAACGAAGGTAGAAAAGCTGTAGGACTGCCGCTAATTTCTTAATAAGCGAATAGCGCTTAATATTTATCTTTAAAGATCTTAAAGTGATTTTGTTTATTGTTTTTTTTATGTATAGTCTTGCTACTATGCAAATTATGATCAATTCCGATAGCAGTGTTAATGTTGATGAAAGAGTTCAAGAGTATGTAACCGACACAACCCATAATGCTCTTGCCCGCTTTGAGACCAACATCACCACGCTGAAAGTACACCTGAGTGATGAAGCCAATAAAAAGAGTCACCGTATCTTTAAGTGTAACCTAGAAGCACGTTTAGAACACATGAAACCCACCGCTGTTAGTGCTGAGTCTGATAATCTGGATGCCGCTATCGATGATGCCCTGGTTAAATTAACCCATCACCTTGATCGGGCTTTAGGGAAAATAAAGTCACATTGATGGGCTACGCTTTTTTTAGCTTTGTCTAAGGACTTTACAACAACCTGTTTTGTAATGGTTCAGGTTTATTCTTGAAGGTTGAGCTTAATCAATTCTGTGCTACGAATTTCTCCATCTGCATCACGGTACATGCCTCTGGCAATGATGCTGATATCTTTGTAAGAAAAATAAGCATCTGAAGGCGACGGGCCCCTACCACACCACGTGGGTTCATCACTAAAATTATGATCGCCATCAAGGTCGCCAATGGCTGTAACCATCATGGTGTCATCAACAGGAACACCGTATTCATCGGCCAACAGTAAATCTTTTTTTGCACGCATCAAATAATACGACTCTGGAAAAGAGTAAAATGGACCCACCCGTATATTATTGGAATACTGATTGGTGGTGACTTGCTCTTGATCCGCTGCTTCGTTCAAACCTAAATATTTTGGGTGAATAAAGTAATTGTCTGTGGTGCAGGTTTGCGATACTGGATCATAGTCCAGCTCACCAATGCCGTGGTAATACAACTTTACTTTTTTACTGATGGGTTTGTACAATCTGGCTTCGTCTTGTAAACAAACCGGCGCAAACCTAGGAACTGTTTTACATAAAACATCTCCATACTGTGAGTGCCGTATCAACATGGCTTCTTTACTGGCAAAAATCAACTCTGCATCATAAATGGTCTTAACCAATAAAGCAGCCTCAGCTGTTTTTGCTCTTAAGACAAACCTTAGATAAGAAGGAATTGCGACTGCAGCAATTACGCCAATAATAACGATAGAAATGGCCAGCTCAACCAGCGTAAAACCTTTATTTTTTTGGGACACCTGTTATTGTAACATTTTTTCTCTCACCTACCAAATGTACCGATGCAGCCCTTATAACTTTATTTAAATTTTTACTTTAAGTCTCATAACTTACATGTTTTATACGTTTGCTTTTGGTTATTGGCACCCTCTATCAGCAGATCAAATATCAGAACCACTTTTCAAGACATAAATATTATTTATGTTTATTTATATTGCTATTTAAAAAATTTTAATTTAAAGATTGCTTTCATGACCAATACTGCTTGGCATATTTCTTTTACTGCATTCAGCTTTTTTGCTGGATTCTTTTTCTATTTTGGCGCCTAGCGCCATACATATTTTTCCCCACACATTCATATCTTTATTGCTTTAAACCAAAACCTTAATTGTTGTTAGGAAACAAAATGAAATATTATTTAAAACTTTTATGTGTCGCTATAGGCTGTCTTGGCTTAACTCAAAACGCCTCAGCGCAAAATTTATTACCTTTATTGAATACAAAAGACCTGGAAATACTGATATCTCCAGATCAAAATAAGATTATCATCAATGGAAACGTCATCACCGAAGGTGTTTATAAAGACCTACCTAATCAAGAAACAACACCTTCTACTCTGGATAAAAATTACAATAACAATGATTTTTATCAAAATAGAACAATTGATGGTCATGTTATAGAATATTTGCAAAAAAGACGTCCTTATATAGAGGACCCAAGCATGCCTTTTTTTCAAGAACAAGCTATTTATTACAACACTCAAAATGGCTGCATTACAATTATTGTCTATGATGGTTTACAAAAGCTACAGTGCAGATATGTTAACACCCTTATCAATCAAAACAACAAGGACCAACTTATTTCAAGAATGTTTGAGTATCTGTATGAAGGCTCTTACGAATATTGCCCAGATGACCCTGCCTAAGTGTTGTACTTTTAATGGATACTGTTCAATAAAACAAAAAATATTTGCGGATTGCTTTGTCACAATAGAGAAAGCAACCCGTTTTTTGAGATTGCTATTGTTTTCTGTGCTAGGGTCTAACGGTAAATATATGGCACAGAGTTTTAAAGTTAATTTTCTTAATTGTTAAATGCTCAACAATAATCCAAGTACTTAAGCTTTAATGTTTTTTCATCGATTCAAAAGTTGTACCTTATAGAGGCATAGACATTGCTGGCGTCTTCAAATTGACCAAAAAAGGTAAACTCATCTTTACCATAAAATACATTACCGCCTAATTCTGCTTGCCAATGATCATCCAATTTATAGTTGGCACTGGCTTTTAAAAACCCGTCCTGCTCATTGACACCATAAAAATTAAAGATAGAAATCATCAAGTTTTGTTGCATCAACAGTTGTGTCATTCTTAAGGTTAACATATGCCTCACTGCATTCTGAGCATTCGGTGCTGGATTATTGGCAACATAGTTGGCATGGTCCTCCATGTATTCCATGTAATATTGCAGGGAAACTTTTAAGTTGGCTTTGACTTCTCGTTCATAGCCCAACAAGCCGCGCCACTCACCATTGCGCAGCAAAGGGTTGTTTCCTTGGGCATCATCATGACTTTGATAATAGCCGGCTTCAGCATTAAAGATCCCTTTAAACACTGGCCCTCGGTAACTGGCACCATAAACTGAAAGTTTAGGAAAGGTATATTTTTGATTGGCTAAACTAAAACCACTGGGGCTTTTCCAAAAACCATTATAATAGTAGAGGGCAACGCTATGAGCTTTGATTTGCCGGTACAGTCGCAAGGCCCATTCA
>JALEGL010000010.1 GCA_022763185.1 bacterium
GCTCCAATTTGCTGGGGATCTTCTAAAAGAATAATATCTTCCATCATTTGTAATAAAACTTCGTCTCCTTCTTCCTTTGATCTATCACTATAAATTGAATTTCTGTATGGATAAGGATCCGGAACACGAATAACCCATGAGTCATCAGGAGAAAAAAATGTCTTCTTGGATCACCACTCACAGCCATCGCACCAAATGAACTACCATGATACGATCTGTAAATTCCAGTCACAATAAAGAGTGCTCCAAATAACTTCGTTGCTTTCAGTTCTCACGTTGCTAAAGGTTTAATTTTTATAAACTTCCCTAATTTTGATACCTTAGAAAACGCAGAAATATCTACATTTCAAATGGCTATTGATTTTTTCCATGAAATTGGACATCAGGTTCTCATGATTTATCTTTTATCTGATAAGATAATCACATAAGATCCTTCAATATTAGTATTTTCTGGAGCAAAAAACACACTGCGCCCATCATTTAGATCCTTGCATAGTGCTTTTGCCTTACTTTACATGTCAATAGCTGCAAGATCGCTATATGAATACTCGTACACTAACCTTAGCCAGTATTTAAAAACAGAAACTTCTTCATATTCTATAGCATTAAGAAAAAATATAGATGATATAAAGAAGAAGTGTTCATTCACTAAATTTGGTAAACTTATAATTGACGAAATAGACTACTTATGTGACGATCTATCTCATGAATAATAAAGAAAAAGACATTTTATCTAGCTTGCTTGAAAATCAAAAGATTTCTGATGAAGAATATTTACTGATTTCAATTGATACAACACCTAAACGCCCATAATAGATTTTAGTTGGATATTTTTCATCATCTTCAAGAATCTTTTTACCTAAGATCGATTTCTTCTGCGATAAAGATTGAAAAGCCTTTGTGCGCAGTAATTAATCCAGGAATATCTACCCAAAAACACTTTAATGTTGTCTTTCCTCAAAAAGACAAGCCATATAATAAAGAGATTATAGCTAGCTTTCGAGAAAAATATTTAAAAAAAATGTTGAAGGTTATTTTTATGCACTCGAATCAAAATTTGAAAAACTCGCCGATGAAGAGTTTCAGTATTTTTATGCGGAACCTTTTTTGAAAAACTTCAATGAAGAAATATCAAACCTTACTTATGAACAGTGTTATTCTGAAAGTGAATTTTCAAAAATATTAGGTGTAATTTTTTCTTTACCAAAAAATGAAGAAATAACATTTTCTAAAAAACTGGTTTCAGTGTCAAAAAAAATTCGTGTCCAACTTTTTATTGTTAAGCATAATAACAAAGTATGTGGTTGCTTTTCTTTATTTAAAACTAGAAAAAACTATTTTATTTTAGCGAATGCAGGATTAATACAATCTCACAGAAATTTAGGATTGGGTTACGAATTATTTAAAATAATCCGCTATGCATCTACACTTCCTATTGTTCTTGACTCAAAAGAACCTAAACTAACTAATACAATACTTCCAAAAAGTAATTACACCTTTTTGAGCAAAATTTACTTAGTAAGGCTTGAAAAATATTTCAATATCCTTAGCCAACTCTAAAAAATAGATTTATATTCATAAAAATATACTTTGTGATTTAAATAAATATGAATTCCGGGGACAGCTACCGTAATTCTTCTACTCACATAATACTAATTCAGTCAACTATCCCCGGAACTACCTGAATTACGAGAATATAAGGTACCTGGTTACTTTGAGAAGTTGTAAAAAATCCACATTATTTAAAATAAGCAGCTCCCTAAAAAATTATACCTAGAAAAGTTTTATTTTAAAGATTTATCTAGAAAAAACCTGCTCCCAAAAGTAACCGGGTACTTTTCACCTTTTCATTCTGTATTTTTAAGTTGGCCTTTCTTCAAGGCAACTAAATTTTTATTTGTTCTCCAGTACACCTGATCACATCATTGCATGTCTAATTTTTGTACATATATGTATCAATTCTAAACATCTGTTTGTTAACTTTCGATGTGAATGTAAATAATTTGTTGTTAATTATTTAGTTTTGTTCGTCACATATAAGCTAAAACTATGTGGTAACCCCTCTTACGTTTCAAATTACTTACCTGTAATGGTTGTTAAAACTTTGGCATATCAATTGCTTAAAGCTACCCGGTTACTTTGGGGAGTTGTAAAAAATCTACACTATTTAAGATAAGCAACTCCCTAAAAGATTATACCTACAAAAGATTTATTTTAAATATTTATCTAGAAAAATCTAGTCAATAAAGGAACAAAATTAACTATTAAGTTTGAAGAAAGGAAAGGTATGAGAAAATAATGAACATTTATCAATATGTTAAATTCAATTGCTTAACACTAACACATCGTGTTAGAAGGTGGTGATATGAGTTTAGTTATCAAAATAAATATAATATTAATATTCACAGTTCTTTTTTGCTTCATTGTATTGTCTTGTAATAAACAATCTTCTGTAAATCAAAATACTTCCACAGATGACAAAACAAAAATTAAAGATTCTGGCCAAGAAAATGATCAAATTGTGTCTGAAACTGAGGTATATGAGCTATATTCCTATACGAGAAGAGCATTAACTGCTTGTGAATGGCTTGAGGAGAAAGAGCCCGAGCTACTCAAAGCGATTAAAGATGATCCTGAAAAGGCAGATTTTACTTTTGATTTTACTCAAAAAGAGTGCATTCAAGTACAAAATAACAAAGTAGTTATGAAAAATACTAAGAATTGTGTCGATAACTATCAAGTCTTTTTAAATGTCATGTTAAATGTATATGGCATTAAGGATGCCGATAGAGAAAGCTTGATTCATTCAAAATGTATAGAACCTTTTTTCAATTAATTATATTAGCAATTATTTTATTTCAAAATCATTTATTTTCACAAATAATTATTAATGTTGGCCCTAAAGGACCAGTAAAATCAAACCTTTCTTTTGAAGAGCGAATTGAATTATTGAATGACAATGTTATCAATCATGAATATGATTCAGAAGGATATTTGATAATCCGAAATGAAAAAAAGTTAAATAAATATATAAATAGAGCTAAAAACTTTTTATTACAATGCGAGTTCTTTTTCTTTGCATATAATTATAAGTATCAATTTTTAGAAAGAAACGATCTTTTAGGCTTTATTATAAAAAAAAGGACATCTCAAATTGGGAGTGCTTATTTTGACTCTAATACATGCGGCATGTGGGATTATGAAGGTAAGCAAAATCATCTATATTTCAGTGATTACCATGCGAACAGTTTAGTTTCCGATTCTTTAGCTGTGAACTGTAAATGGGAATATCTAATTCCACACGAAGTATTGCATGCAGCCAATATTCTTCATAGAGAACAAGATAAGTTATTCGAACAAATTGGAATTAAGCTAAAAAACGATGTGTTCGATAGAATATTAAAAGAGTGTAAAATTAATCCAGCAGATAAAAATATAGAAATGTGGTGGGTAAACCCAAGATATGATGAAAAAAGACCCATACATGAGTTTGGCTATGGAGGATTGGATAAAGATATTATGCTAGAGAGCAATTTGTATAATGATATTAAATGGTAGTAGATACATGCAATGCCATAAAACAGTTACAAATCGGGTACATTATAGGGTGAATGTTTTTCTAGCTAAACTTTGAAGTCACGAGGTACCCGGTTATTTTGGGTAAGTGTAAAATATCCAAATTATTTAAGATAATTAACTTCCTAAAAAATTATACCTACAAAATATTTATTTTAAATATTGATCTAGAAATAATCTGCTGCCCAAAGTAACTGGGTACTTTTTCTTATTTTATAAATAGTATATACTGATTAGCTGTAGGGTATTAACGAATGATAAAAAATGTCTATAGCTTTAACTTTTCAGATCCAAGAACTTGTATTGGCAGCGTATTAAAATTATGCATTGCAATTCTAATAATTGCTACGCCTGTTTTTTCACAAAATCAAATAATGAATAATTACCCAAGCTGCAAGAGCCTTGAAAATGAAAACATTAAAAAATTAACTCAACATTTAAATGATATTTACGCTACAACGGATTCAAATAAAATCGTACATGCTTATGAAACATTAACTACCAATAGATTTACACCAATCTATTGCATCACCGAATGTAAGTGTTTATTTGATCAGTACACCCAGAGCATTGAATTGTTTGATGACCTTGGCTTTTATGTTTTTGAAATTAACCTTAGACAAAGTAAATATCCTAACAGAGTACAGATGACGACAGGCGAAAAAACCGTTAGCTATAATCACCACACAGCATTATTATTGTACGATCAAAATGATGCCTGTTACTTTATAATTGATCCAATATTACAGAAAATGAAAAATAATATTAAAATTCATACTGCATTAACGCCATCCAAATGGGTAAAACATTTTACAAATATTGAAAATAATCATTTTTCTATACGTCATATAAATAGTTTTTTGTGTTCAGATGAAGAATAGCCTAATTTAAACTTTTTACTTCTGACAATTAACCCTTTTATTAAAAATTAATATATGCACACATCGAAGTCTTTAATATGTTAGTTATTTAAATAATAATATCAATGCTTACCAATTTATATCCAAAATCTAGTAAAATTCAGGACACATCAGGTATTCTTAAAAATCGTCTATAGTAATTGGAATATATAGTGTGTCCCTTGATTTCATATATTTAATTCTAATTCAGTCGACTGTCCCCGGAATTTTTTAATTCTAATTCAGTCGACTGTCCCCGGAATTTGGCTACCTAAAGCACTTTGACGATACATCAAAAAAGTGTTAAATCATCAAAGATAATCAAAAAATAAATTATATAGGCTGGAGAATAAGAAATGGCTAATTTACCTTATGTAAACTCGACTGGAGCCTTGAGAAAATTACTTGAAAAAATTAAAGAAGCTCAAACTCCTCAAACTTTCACACATGATTATTTGAATACTAAACTGGGTATCTCAGAAAGAGCAATGATACCTTTACTAAAAAGAATTAATTTTTTAGACCAAAGCAGTGTTCCAACACTACTTTATAAAAACTTTAGAAATCCAAATAAAACAAAAACAAGCATGGCAGCAGCAATTAAAAAAGGATATAGCGATTTATACTCAATGAATGAGTACGTCCACAATTTATCAGACTCAAAACTAAAAGATTTAATTGTACAAGTTACTGGTAATGATCATGATTCATCTGCGACAAAAGCTACAAAAAACACTTTTTTAGCGTTAAAAGAATTTGCATCTTTTGATGAGCTTGAAAAAACTATAAACGGAAGTGCTCAAGAAAAGAATACAGTGGATGATAGTAATAAACAAATGGCCAATTACAATCCTCAATCAACTAAAAAGGAGGCCTTAGATAATCAAAGTATTGGTCTAAATTTAGGATATACTATAAATTTAAATTTACCAGAAACTACCGACATTGAAGTCTTTAATGCTATTTTTAAAAGTTTATCAGAGCACTTTTTACAAAAGTGAGAAAAATAAATGAAAAGTATTAAAGATCAAGTGAGACTTTTTGGTATGACTACCTTACAGATAGAATCTTCCAAAAAAAAAGTTGAAAAAAACTATAATTTAAGCCTAAGTCCCAAAAAAAATCTTCGTAAAGATAATACTTATTATCCACAATTTGACGAAGTAATTCGAAATAAGGCTAAAATAATGTCTGAGCATTATGAAGTGTTTTATTGTTTAGAAAATTCAATTAGGCAAATTATTAGAGAAGTTATGACTAAAAATTTCGGAAATGCATGGTGGGAAAATGCTGTTGATCAAAATATAAAACAGGAAGTTCAGAAGAGAATCCAAAAAGACCAAGATTCTGGTTTTACTTTGAGATCTGAAGATAATTTAGATTTTTCTAACTTTGGAGAACTTTCTTCAATTATTGAAAAGCAGTGGCAATTATTTGATGATATATTTACAACAAAAAATGCGATGAAAAAGGTAATGGCATCACTCAATACTCTTAGAGGACCAATTGCTCACTGTTGTGACCTTGCAGAAGATGAAATATTGAGGCTTCAATTAACTATAAAAGATTGGTTTCGATTAATGAGCTAACCTTTTAATTCCAGGGACAGTCGACTGAATTATAATTAAATTACAAAAATCAAAAACAAAAGGCATTCTCATCCAAAACCCTGGTGGTGGTCGAAGTACAAGCCACAGACTTACAAACAAGCTTTAGTAATTCAGTCGACTTAATTGTAATTATGCAAATGGGAGAATTACGGTGGCTGTCCCCGGAATTTATTGTATAATTCCAAAATGGAAAAATTAGAAAAAATTAAAAAGAAGTTTAGTGACTTAATTATTACAGGCAATAAATTCTTAGATAACTGTGGACTGGAAAGGGATAATGGTATCCCAATAAGAAGACCTAGCAATGTTGATTATCTTCAATTTAGAACTGAGGCAACAAATTTAGTCAAAAGAGTTTGTGGAGAAGAATCTGTACACTATTATGAATTAAAAAAAATATCAGACGATAAGACAAAAGCCCATAACAGCTATTACTTTAAGGAATGTCTCGGCATTGTCAAAGCTGCTCTATCTGATTACGAAGATGGATTTTTATTTGACCTTAAATCTTTAGTTCAAGCAGAGCTACTTGGTGACTTTATAGATCAGTGTGAAGAACTTTTTGAAAGTAATTATATAAGTGCTGCAGCATCATTATGTGGAGCAGTTTTAGAGGATTCGTTACGTAAATTAAGTTTAAAAAATAATATTAAGATTGATGATAAAACTAAAATAAGTGTATTAAACGCTAACTTAGCAAAAAAAAATATTTATAGTAAACTTGTAAGTAAGCAAATTATTGCTCTAGCTGACATAAGAAATAACGCTGATCACGGACATCACAAGGAGTTTACAGATGATGATGTCAAAAACATGATCAAATATACAAAGCGATTTCTCGTAGACTTTTTAGGTTAATTCATTTGAATCCATTTCTCATTGGAGAGTTTAAAATCAACTTTATTTTTTTGAAAAGGCGCTTTGCTATAATTATGCAGGCTTTATTGATCAATTGACTGAAGTTTGGTGAAAATCCAACTCCATTCCACAAACAATGTTATTTATTTTCATTATTCTTTTTCTGAGTAACATGTCACTGATATTCCCAACATCTTACCTCTCGATTTATATATGAAGTTATTTGCATCATACACGGGATCTTTACTATAAACAGATTTAGAACATCCTACTGCATTATTGCTTACTATTACGTCACCAACTCTGCATTCAACCCATATTCTTTCTGAGTTTGTTATTCCTAATTTACTTTGCTCCTTAGAGATTTTATCAATGTCATATTGAAACTGACATGAAGTATTTATCTCTTTATTATTTACACCATTTTGAATTAATTTATTTATATTACTATTAGTATATGAAGATTTTTTTCTATTTATAGGTTGCCCATAGACTTTTTCAATATCAATTTTCCATTGAATTACATTTGACGAACTATTGGCAAATAGATTAAAAACAAATACGAATAAAGAGAATATAAGGAAAATTTGATAACGTTTCATAATATAAATTATACATAGAATTAATACTTTTGGTAATTTTCAATTAAAAATTTTATTCACTATAAAAATAAAAATCTCTAGTTACTACTTGGGATAATCCACTCTCTCCCCTACTCCACCGTAACAGCCTTAGCCAAATTTCTGGGCTGATCCACATCCAAGCCCTTTTGATCCGCTACATGATACGCAAAGAGCTGCAGCGGAATGTTTTCTAGAATGGGCCTGATTAAGGTGTGGCATTCTGGGATGCGTAAACAATCATAGTTTTGATCCAGCTTTAAATCTTGTACCTGTTTTTCAGTACATACAATCAAGACTTTGGCATCCCTGGATTTAACCTCTTCTATGTTGGATAAAGTTTTTTCTTGATGAATACCCTCACCCAAAATGGCCATGACTGGCATGTTTTGATCTATCAGTGCAATGGGACCGTGCTTCATTTCTCCGGCGGCATAGGCTTCTGCGTGAATGTAAGAAATTTCTTTAAGCTTTAAAGCACCTTCAAGGGCTATGGCATAAGCATCTCCACGGCCTAAAAATAAAAAACTAGAATACTGCATGTACTGCTGCGCCATGGAAGCCAAATTAAGGTTTAAATCTATGCACTGCTGTACGGCTTCTGGCAGATGCAAAATAGCATGCACCAGCTCACTGACCTTGTCTTTACTCTTAGCCTGTAACATATGCACACACAGCATGGCCAGAACCGACAGTTGCGTTGAAAAAGCTTTGGTAGACGCCACACCAATTTCTGGACCGGCTTGCGTGTACAAGACATAATCAGCGGCTCTGGCAATGGAGCTGTCCATGTTATTGCAAATGGCCAAGCAAGTTGCATTTTTATCTTTGGCTTCATGCAATGCGGCCAAGGTGTCTGCGGTTTCTCCAGACTGGGATATGCCCACCCATAAGGTTTTATCATCTAAGATGGGGTCATTGTATCTAAACTCAGAAGCCAACTCCACATCACAAGGAATTCTTAAGTACCGCTCAAACCATTGTTTGGCCAATAGGCCAGAGTGGTAGGATGTTCCGCAAGCACAAAAAACTATTTTGTTGAATTCTTCTGTATCTAAGCCATCCAACTCAGACAAGCTGACTTTGGCTTCTTGCTCACTGATGCGTGAGCGCATGCTGTCAGCAATGGCTCTGGGTTGCTCTAAAATTTCTTTGTACATGAAGTGCTTGTGGCCATCTTTTTCTGCGGCTATGCGTGACCAGGTGATTTTTTTTACTTGGTAGTCTAATTCATTATTATTAAAGTCTTTAAGCGTCAGCTGGTCTTTTTCTATGATGGCCATTTGATGATCTTCTAAAATCACCACATCTTGCGTGTATTCTAATAAAGCGGGGATATCTGAGGCCAAAAACATTTCATTGTTGCCCACTCCCACTATTAAAGGACTGGCATTTTTAGCCACCAAAATTTTTTCTGGCTCAGTGGTAGACATGGCGGCAAAAGCAAATGAACCTCTGAGTTGCGCAATACTAGTTAATACTGCCTGCTCAAAATCCAGGCCATTGTGTTTCATGTTGCACTCTATCAACAGTGGAATGATTTCTGTGTCTGTCTCTGAGCTAAACTGTGCGCCCTTGTTGATTAAGTTTTGTTTGATCTCTAAATGGTTTTCTATGATGCCGTTATGCACCACCACCACATGCTCTGCCCGGTGTGGATGGGCGTTTTCATCACTGGGCTTGCCATGCGTGGCCCAGCGGGTATGGCCTATGCCCACATGACCGGGGGCAGATTCATGTTCCAGTTTTTTTTCTAGCTCTACCAACTTACCCTTGGCCCGAATCACCGAGATATCTTGATCTAAAACCGCAATTCCCGTTGAGTCATAGCCCCGGTATTCTAGTTTTTTTAAATTGTTGATGACAATATCTTTGGCGTTTTGCTCACCAATGTAACCGGCAATTCCACACATGGCCTATTCTTCTCCTAAAACTGTGTTGGCCCCTAGCTTTACACCCTCACCCAGATTTGCATGATACACACTGCAATTGTTGGCAACCTTGACATGATCACCCAATTGGCTGTTAATGATGCAAGTGCCTGAAGCAATGTGGTTGTTTTTACCCAGCTCGCTTTGCCCTCTCACAATAACCTCGCCCTGCAAAGCAGAATCTTGGCCAATTTTAACTTCTGATTCAAGCGTGATGCTGGCTGGATCTTCTAAATGAACGCCGTTATCCAGAAAATAAGAGGCTTTTTCATCCAAAAAGAAACGAGTGACATCAGCCAAGGCGCTTCTGTCATTGACGCCCATGATTTCTAAAGACTCTTTTAAAACCATGCGTCCCACGCGTAAATTTTGGCTGCGGGCCATTTCTACCAAATCGGTCAAATACAGCTCATTTTGTTTGTTGGCTGGCTTAAGCTGCGTGATATTCTCCCATAAAAATTTGGAATCATAGATACCTATGCCGGTATTGATTTCACAAATTTCACGTTCATAGGCTGTGGCA
Organism: bacterium; assembly: GCA_022763185.1. Taxonomy (NCBI): domain Bacteria; species bacterium. The sequence goes on from JALEGL010000010.1 coordinate 10,018, forward strand.
TCACGGTGTTCTACTATTTTGGATACGCTGCCATCGGCATTGACAATCACCCGACCATAGCCATCAGGATCGTCCATTTCAGCGGTAAGAATGGTTAAGGCATGCTTGGCAGATTCATGCATCATCCACAAACGGCGCAAAGTTTCCACTCTAATCCCAGGGATATCCCCATACAAAACCACAATGGGCCCAGAAAAATCAGCAAAGCTGTCTTTGGCTCTGGCCACAGCATCGCCTGTGCCTTTGGGATTATCTTGCATCACCCAATCAATGTTTTTTTCAGCCTTGAAATAATTTTGCACTTGATCGGCCTGATGGCCAATAACAACGGCTGTTTTTGATGCTTGCAATTGTTGCGCAGTGCGAATAACATAGTGAAGCATGGGTTTTCCTGCTATTTTGTGCAATACTTTTGCAATATTGGAGTCCATGCGAGTTCCCTTGCCGGCGGCAAGGATAATGGCAGCCAATGGGTGCTCAGGATGTTGGTGCTGTGGTGATGTCATAATGAATATGCGTTATAAACTGAAGTTAGGCAGTAGACAAGGAATAAAAATTGCGCACACAACTAGAAAAAAGCGAGGAAAAACAAAAGCTTAATGTCTTATAGATATCCGATAAAATTTGGTAAATACCTGCTTACCCGTAGAATTGCCGTTGGCGGTATGGCTGAAGTCTTTAAAGCCAAACTCTATGGCCCCAGAGGCTTTGAAAAAACCTTGGCCATCAAGCGTATTTTGCCAGAATTCAGTGAAGATGAAGATTTTGTGGCCATGTTTGTGGATGAAGCCAGAATTTCATCCAAGCTTCATCATGGAAACATTGTTCAAGTCTTTGATTTTGGTCAAGTTGAAGATGCTTATTATCTGGCCATGGAGTTTGTTGATGGCAGCAATCTTAAAAATCTATACAGAAAAACCTTAAAATCTCAGAATCTGTTTCCAAGACATCTGGCTATATATATTGCCTTACAGGTTGCTAAAGCCTTGGAATATGCCCATCAAATCAAGCAAGATGATGATGACAATACGCTTGAGTTGGTTCACAGAGATATCAGCCCACAAAATATTTTAATAGCACACGATGGCCAAGTCAAACTCACTGATTTTGGCATAGCCAAAGCCAGCATTAAACTGTCCAAAACTCAACCGGGCAAGGTTCAGGGTAAGTTAAGTTATATGTCACCTGAGCAAGCCATGGGCAAAAACCTGGATAGACGGTCAGATATCTTTTCTTTAGGCATCATTCTTTATGAATTAATTTCTGGTGAAAAAGTCTACAGCTCTGAAGACACCCGTGAACGTTACAAACGCATCCGCAAAGCCCAAATTGAGCCTTTAAAATCCCTAGCACCTGATATTTCTGACTACCTCAATCAAAGCATCATGCAGCTCTTGGAAAAAGACCCGTGGGCACGCCCCAATAACTGTTCAGAAGTGATTCAAAAACTATCTGAATCTATTAAAAAATACAGCATGGATGAGCTGGCTTCAGAGCTATCGACATTAATGCACAGCCAGTTTCCCAAAGAAAGCAGCACTGAGTCCAGCCAGCTCAACAAAACCCCTTCTTTATTGGATGTACCCGGCCATTTAATTGAAGAGATCTCAGCTCAAACAGAAGTGCGCCCCGATGATTTAAGCTCTATTGATCACGAAGTAGAGCAACAAAACGTTAAAAAAGAGCCCCTACTCTTACACAAAATCAAAGAGTGGTTTCAAATGGCCTCTATATATTTGTTTGAGGGCCAAAGAAAAAAATACACTTTTGGACTGCTCATTATTATGCTCTTTATCAGTGTTGCCAGTTCTTTTTTTCTTAACACCTTTAATTCTGCAAAACCTAAGCGTGCAGCCATTGAAAAGCCCGCAAGCCCTAATCAAGAACCAAAAAATCCGATTGTAAACGATCAAACTCAAGAAGATCAAAATAGACCAAGCCCAGATCAAGACCTTGAAGAACTGAGTTCCATTACACAAAAAGATCCCCCTAATCTTGATGAAAGCCAAAGCAACTTTTCTGACAATGAACAACCTCGTTCTGTTGGCTCTGGCAATGATGTTAAAACCATAGTCCAACTCAAACAAAGACAAGAAAAAATCCACCAAGACCTGGAAGCTGAACAAACCATTCAAGAACTGCAAAAAGACCTTGCCAGCCTTAAGCAAGAAAACCAAGAAAAAGCCCAAGCTTTAGAGCAAGCCCTGGATGAACTGGAATCGCTAAAAAAAGGGACTCAACAAGAAGTGGTCAAGCAGTGTCCTTCTGGCATGAAAAAAGTTCAAGGAGGTTCTTTTGAGTATGGTTCTGATGAAAATGATCCTGATCGCAATGACCTAACCGAGCCCTTAGCCAAAGAAAGCAAAGTTAAAACCTTTTGCATGGATCAATTTGAGTACAGCACTCAAAAAAACTCTCTGCCCAGAGTCAATGTTTCTTGGCAAAGAGCCTTAGAGTCCTGTCAGCAGCAGAAGAAAAGGCTGTGTACGGCAGTTGAGTGGGAATATGCATGCAAATCTTTAGAAGATAGCAAGTACGGTTTTTCAACATCTTTTGAACAAAGCCAATGTGCCATTCAAAATGACACATTTGAAACCCAAACACTGCAAAACAATTCAAGCAAGAGTGCCTGCAAAAACAGTTTGGATATTTATAACCTCAGCGGCAATGTTCTTGAGTGGACACAAAGCTCAGGGAAACATAGCCCCAATAGCTATGTTGCTAAGGGTGGTTCAATGCAAAGGCCTCTATACCAAGCCCGTTGCTCTGCACAAATTGAACTGGACGCCGACCTACAAGAGCCTGACTTGGGCTTTAGGTGTTGCAAAAACTTCTAAGGGGCCATATTCTTAAGGCCTCAAGCAAAAAATGAATCGCAGAACTGCACTATCTGTTTGCAAGCTTGCGCATAAACAGACATAATAGAAGTTATATGTTTTATCAACGTTACTTTTTATTGCTCGTTTTCTCTTTACTCTCTGTGATTCATGCTGGCAGTATTGTTGTCATCCAAGGCAATCACACGGCCTTTGGTCAGAAATATTTTGCTGGCTTCTCTTCTTTGGTGAAGCACAAGGTCTCTGCTTATAAATACAGTCCTGACAGCGAGCTGTCCCTGATGGGTAAAATTCATAGTATCAGACCAGATTTAATCATGACCATAGGTGCTGTCCCCTTGCAAAAGCTCCTTAAAAAGTTTTCAACCACGCCCATCATTGCTGCTGACTACTACGATGGCACATTAAAAGCCAAAGCCAATTTAGTCATGCTTGGCCAAGCGCAACCCATTGAACATGCCTTTGATATTGTGGACATGGTTTTTAAAACACCCATCACCTGGGGTGTTATTTATGATCCAAAGTATTCTCAAGCCGATTACGATGCTATCACCGCTCTGGCAAAAAAAAAGAACATTAAAGTTTTGGCGGTAAAAGCCGATAAAATTATTGATATCAAATCTGCTCTACCGGCATTTAAAGGAAAAATTCAGGCTTTTCTTCAACTCAGAGATATTACACTCAATCACCCCGATGCCAATGAAGCCATTGGTAGCTTTTGCCAACAAAATGGCATTGCCTGGGTATCTTTAAACCCCTACAATGCCACGCAATACACGCCACTTTTTAGTGCCAGCATAGACCCCATTGTTTTAGGAGAAAAGGCCCACCGTTTGGCTGATAATATTATCAGCACCAATACCCTTTCAAAATACACCACGCCCAAAGAAACCCATTCTGAAATCATCAGCACTTTATCCATGAGTACTTTATCAAAGCTGGGTGTTTCTAATGATCACATCTTAAATGTCCTCAACAGCATAACCAATCAAGGTATCCGTGTTCTTCTGGTCAAGTAAAGCTTTCTACAACTTTGCAATTTAAATAATCTCTGGTAAGAGCAAGCTTTGCCTTTGTAAATTTGTTTTAAAGAAAAGAGCTCTAAGATTTATGACCCAAAAACCTGCAAAAAAAGACACCTCCATGGAAAAAATTGTTTCCTTATGCAAAAGAAGAGGCTTTATTTACCCTTCCAGTGAAATTTATGGTGGCCTCAACAGCTGCTATGATTATGGTCCCTTAGGCATTGAATTAAAAAAACGCATCAAGGATTACTGGTGGAACTCCATGGTGAGAAGCCAACAAAACATTGAAGGCCTGGACAGCTCTATCTTAATGCATCCTACCATTTGGCAAGCCTCTGGCCATGTAGAAAATTTTACTGACCCTATGGTAGATTGTAAAAATTGCAAAAGCCGTTATCGTGCTGATCAGCTTGAAAATCCAGACCAATGTCCCAATTGTAAAAAAAATGAACTGACTGAAGCTCGTCAATTTAATCTGATGTTCAAAACGTTTATGGGTCCTGTTGAAGACAGTGCCAATGTTGTATTTTTACGTCCAGAAACTGCCCAGGGTATTTATGTTAATTACCAAAATGTTTTAACCACTTCCAGACAGAAATTGCCTTTTGGCATAGCACAAATTGGTAAAGCGTTTCGCAATGAAATTACGCCTGGCAATTTCACCTTTAGAACCCGTGAGTTTGAACAAATGGAAATGCAATATTTTGTTAAGCCCGGACAAGATGATCAAGAACTTGAAGCCTGGAAAGAAAAACGTTGGCAGTGGTATTTAAGCCTTGGCATAAATCCAAAAAAATTACGCTTTCATCAACACACCGAAAATGAATTGGCTCACTATGCCAAGGGCGCGTTTGATATTGAGTATGAATTTCCTTTTGGTTGGCATGAGCTTGAAGGCATCCATAACCGCACAGATTTTGATTTAAAACGTCATGAAGAATATTCCAAAAAAAATCTGCACTACTATGATGAAGCCAGTAAAGAAAAATACCTTCCTTACATTATTGAAACTTCCGCAGGTTGTGATCGCAGTATCTTATCTGTTTTATGTGATGCCTATCATGAAGAAGAAGAGCGGGTGGTTATGAAATTTTCGCCTAAGCTTGCGCCCATTCAGATAGCTCTGTTGCCTTTGGTTAAAAAAGACGGTTTACCTGAAAAAGCCAAAGCTGCTCAAGCCAATATTGATTCACAGTGGGTCAGCTTCTATGATGAAAGCGGTTCCATTGGTAAACGTTACCGCCGTCAAGATGAAATTGGCACACCCTTTTGTGCTACCTTTGATCACGACAGCAATGAAAAAAATACGGTGACTGTTCGTCATAGAGATAGCATGCAGCAAGAGAGTGTTCATATTGATCAACTGAACCAATTTCTAGCGGATCATATATAAGCAATAAATCACAATGAACTTGGGTGAATATCACATAGTGGCAAAAATTGGCCAAGGTGGTATGGCCGAAGTTTTCAAAGCAAGCAAAGCAGGGGCAAAGGGATTTAAAAAAACCTTTGCCTTAAAGAGAATTTTACCCCCTTTCTCAGACAAAAAACATTTTACCAACATGCTTTTTGATGAGGCTCACCTTCAAGCACAACTCAATCATCCCAATTTAGTTCAAGTCTATGACTTTGCTCATGATCAAGAGCAGTATTATTTAATTATGGAATATGTTGATGGTATTTCTCTAAGAGATCTAAGTCGTCAACTTTGGGCTAGGCATGAAAAGATCCCCTGGCAGGTTAGTCTTTATACCATCAGCCAAATGTTAAAAGCTTTGCAGTATATTCATCACAAAAAAAATGAATCTGAATCACTGAATATTGTTCATCGTGATGTGAGTCCACAAAACATTTTATTGGCCCGCAATGGTCAAGTCAAACTGGCTGACTTTGGCATTGCTTGGTCAACACTAAAACAAGAGCAAACGCGATCCGGTGTACTCAAAGGCAAAACATCCTATTTGTCACCTCAACAATTAAACAATACGCCCATCACTGCTTTTACAGATATTTTTGCTACTGCTATCATTCTTTATGAGCTGATCTGTCAACGCAATCCCTTTCTTGGCCAAAGCGATTATGCAACCATGAAAAATATTGAAGATCTCAATTATATTAACTCAAAACAACTTGCACCCGATGTTCCACAAAATATCCATCAACTTCTCAACAGTATTTTAAGTTGTAATGACCTTGATTTATCTGCACAAGACATGCTCATGCAAATAAACGCCATTCAAGAAAATGACTGGCTGTTAAATGGTGATATTTTATTTACAACTTGGCTAGAGCAACAAAGCCTCATCACTGAAGACAGCAAACATGAAGCCTTAGATAAAACAATTTTTTTAACGCACCCTCATACGCAAACCCATAAAACAAAAATCTCTAAAAAAACACCCTACTTTGTACTCTTCTTTACAACTTCATTGCTTGTGATTGTATTGTGGCATCAAGGCTACTTTCAAGAGAAGCTACAGCATAAAACACCTCAACAGGTTTTAGACAAAAAGAAACCACCTAATACAGCGAAACAATCAAGCACTCCTGTTGCTGTAGCAAAGCCTGTAGCTAAAAACAATAAAAAGAAACCGCAAGACTTTTTAAAAAAAAGGCCTCTGCCATCATCTAAAAAGCTATCCAAAGTAAATTTTATAGGGCCAGAGGGATCAACCATTGTAATCAACGGTGAACATAAACAGATTTTACCTGCGCATGCCCTTAAACTAGAGGCTGGAACTTATCTTGTACAATGGACTTTAAAAACTGGGCAGAACAAGATTAAACGCATACAATTAAAAGAAGACAGCACAAAAATATTGCTATGGCATTCTTTTTAAAACATAAAGTTCTTCTCTTTTTTTATACAATCCTTGCTGCTTTTTTATATTATATTGGCCAAAGTAGTTTTTTATTTAATTTTGATTATGAATTTTTCTTTATACTCAATGTTTTTTTGTCTTTTCATATTCTTGTTTTGCATTTACGCAAACCCGGTCAGGCTAATGTTAAACATATTTTACTGAGCTTTGCTATTGCTATAGCGGTATGCTTTACAGTCAATTTAATCAATCACTCCATATGCAGCTTTCAAGACAGCTTATACTGGTTTACTGTCCAAAGCCTAAGTGCTTTGCTGGCTAACCTTGCCCTTTTTAAAGTCTGCCAATATCTTTTTCCAAATCAAACACTAAGACGATGTTTAACACACATACTGTTTATCATTTTACTCAGTCTACCTGTTGTTTATGATTTAATATTCAGTCCACAGTTATCTTTTTTTCATATTGTATTTGGCTATTACCATGGTCCTATTTACGATGCATATATTCCAAAATTAGCCTCATTTTTATTGTTCCGAACATGGACCAGCATTATTGCCCTTTATGTTATTTGTTTTTTTTCTTACCAAAAACTACGCCTGTTTAATCCAAAATTTAAAACTGCATTGATGCTGATACTTGTGGGCTTACTCATAATTCCTCTTACTCTAAGGCATTCTCTTGGCTGGGTTCAAAGTTATACAAGCATACAAAAAACCTTAAACCAACATCTTGGCCTTGGCCCTGTTCATCTCTATTACAGTCCAACAAGCTATACACCCCAACAAGCAAAGGTTTTATTAAAAAGTTTGCATTTTGAATACATGTTTTTGGCAAATACCTTAGGGCTTAAAAAGGAAGTCTTAAGCTCAGTCAATGTTTACATTTATCCTGATCAATACACCAAAAAAAAACTCATAGGCAGTGGCTTAACCCTTATTGGAAACGCCATGCAAAACAGCATGCACGCTCTTCCTATTAGCCCTGACAATTCAATTTTACGGCATGAACTTGCTCATATTATTTTAAGACCCTATGGTTTTTATGGTTTATCTACATCCCCCGCTCTTATTGAAGGCTTTGCTACCAGCTTAGAATATGAGCGGCATGGTTTATCGGTTCATGAATGGAGCAAAGTTATAGCAGAAAAAAAATTAGTCCCATCTCTGCAAACTCTTTTTTCCCCAAGTGGTTTTTGGTCTCGCAACAGCTATGTCAGCTACCTTTATACCGGTTCTTTTATGCGCTGGCTTTTACAGAACTTTCCCAAAGATAAAGTTTTGGCCAGTTATGCTGGAGGGAACTTTAAAAAGCATCTTAAGCAAAGTCTTTTAGATCTTGAACAACAGTGGCTCAAATTTATTGCATCCATTGATATTTCCAAACAAGCTCAAGAAAAAGCCTTGTTTTTTTTACAACAAAAACCCATCACTCAAAAAAAGTGCCCGCATCAGGTAGCCTGTATCCAAAAACAACAAAAAAGCTGTGCTGATCTAAACTGTAAAACAACATATCAAAAAACCATCATTCTATATTCAAAAAACGGTGCCATTCGTCCTCAATTAAAATTACTCCGCTACTATCTAACACAGGGAAAATTGGCCTTGGCAAAGCCGCTGATTAAAAAATTAAATTATGAAACGCTTAACCGTCAACAAAGATATTATCTGGATTTAATGCATACAGACTATTACCTTTTAAATGGGAATAAACTTGCAAGCCAAGCCCTGCTCCTTGAACTCCAAGAACAGCTCACTGAGGATATTGAAAATAATTTAAACCTTTTTATTATACATCAACATCTCTTATTTAGATTAGACAACCTAAGCTCAAGTGCTTTACCTGCTTGGCTAAAATCTTATTATCAGAAAAAATCAGTACCTGACTTGGCTTGGGAAGACTTAAAGGCAAATCCCATGTTTTATTTGGTTTTGATGTTTCAATATCAAGATTTTTCAGCCTACCCAGAATACCGGCAACAGATCAAATCTATTCAAGCCCAACAGCAACTATTTTTATTAAGGCTTCAAGCTCAAGCTAGCAGTTCACTTTTTAATTGGGATGAGGCTATAGCTGCTTATACTCAATTATTGAATCATCACAGTTATACAAATGGAGAACGATTTTACTATCAGCAACAATTAAATCGTATCAAAAGCCTACGCTAATTGCTGGCTTTGTTAAAAAACAAAGTATCAATGGCAAAAAGAATGGCACCAATGGTAATGGCAGAGTCTGCTACATTGAATGCTGGCCAATGATGTTTGCCAATAAAAACATCTAAAAAGTCAATCACATAGCCCAAACGTATACGATCAATAATATTGCCCATAGCGCCTGCAAAAATCAATGTGGCTGCCCACTTGACCCAAGCACTTTTTCTTTCCATGCTATAAAACATATAAAATAATACGCCTAAAGCTAGAAAACTACTCAGATGAAATACCCAGCGCGGCCAATTGTGCCCTATACTGAACGCAGCCGCTGGATTATGCACCAGGGTAAAATGAAAAAAACCTTTAATCACTGGCCAAGACTCTCCCAATTGCATATTTTTTGCAAAGTAAGCCTTGCTTATGGCATCTAAAATCAATACCAATACAAAAACCAAAATATACTTTAAAGATTCTTTATTCAGCAGATTCGTTTTCATGCGCTCCTTTTATGTTAATTTTAGCCAATTCACCAGTAAGATCCATGCATTTTATGAAAAATATTGCCTGGTTTCCTTACAATACCTAATTCCTTTTCATTGTATTTTTTGCCAGCGCCCCATTCAATATAAAAAAGACAGTTTAATGCTGTGTGATTTATGCACAATTCAGTACCATCAACCGTCTTATCAAATCACACTCCTTAAAAAACCTTTGCAGTACTTTCATCACATCAATCTTTTTCTTTATGACCATCAATGTCGTCAGAGTCTCATCCGAGCAAAATTTAAACATTCTTACCCTGATATTAAAGTATTCATTACTGCAGCAAAACGCTACTTAAAACAAAACCTGATTTGTGACCAAGACGCTCAATCTTCTATTTATATCTGTACTGTTCCTGGTGTAAAACAAAGGCTTATTAAAAGAAAGTTTGATCTGCTGTATTATATAGGTAAGCAATTGGCCAAACACATGTCTGTTGCGTATAAACCGAGTCTCATCAAGCGTATAAAAAACACACCTGCTCAGAAAAATCTTAGTTTGGCCCAGAGGCAAAAAAATCTGCAAGGTAGCTGTAAAATCACACAAAATTTGCGCAATAAACATATTATCTTAATTGATGACATCTATACCAGTGGCTCAACGGTATCGTATATCAGTCATATTTTACTCAAGGCTGGCGCTCAACAGGTTTATGTTCTCAGCTTGGCTATAAAACCTTAAATCTGTATTGATCATTGGCTCAATATGGGTTATGCAAGCTGGATGAATTTTGGTTTTGATGAGCAAAAAGGTAAAAGACCTATCTTATTTATGGCGCCCATGGAAGGCATTACAGATATTCCTTTCAGGCGCCTGGTCAAAAACCATGGTTGCGATATTATTTGTACCCAAATGATTCATGCTCAAGGTTTGTTGCGGGGTGAACAAGCCAGAATGCAAGAAGCAACGGCTTTAGACCCGGATGAAAAGCCTGTTGGCTTTCAGTTGTGTGGCAGCAATCCTGACTATCTATCTGAAGCTGCCAAAAAAGTGGAAGACATGGGTTTTGCTTTTATTGATTTTAATATGGGCTGCCCAGCCAAAAATGTTGTTAAAAGAGGCTCTGGCGCAGCTTTACTCAAAGATCCACCAAAAGCAGAAAAAGCCATTTTAGCCCTCACTCAATCTGTGAAACACATTCCCATTACTGTTAAGATTCGTGTGGGTTGGGACAACGATTACCACGGCGGTATGGACATTGCTAAACTTGCTCAAGATGCAGGCGCACAGCTGGTATCGGTCCATGCCAGAACCCGCTCACAAAAATTTAAGGGTCAAGCGGACTGGAACTTAATCAAAGAGCTCAAAGAAAAAATAAGCATTCCGGTTGTAGGCAATGGTGATATTTTTGAGCCTGACGATGTTGAAAAAATGTATGCTCAAACTGGTGCAGACGGAGTCATGGTTGCTCGCGGTGCCTTGGGCAATCCATGGATTTTTTCAGGTAAACGCCCAAGTATTGGAGAAATTTATCAAGTTCTCATGCAACACTTTGAAGAGCATTTAAGCTTTTACCCTAAACAGCGTACAGCCATGATCACTTTTAGAAAGCATATTGTCTGGTACACCAAAGGCATGCGCAATGCCACAGATTTCAGGGTTAAAGTTTTTAAAGAAAATGATTTAGACAAAGTCAAACAAATGCTGCATGATTACTTTGGTCAATTTGATCCCAATGAATATCCTGACCAGCATGAAGATCAATTCAAACGCAAATAATCAACTCTATGGTACCCAAAGGTAGCCGGTACCTTTGGGTACCAAGAAAACATAAGTAACTTTTAAAATATCAATCAAACTCAATGGCCAGGTTTTCAAAACGCGTACATTCATTTAAGAACGCCAGACGTACTTTACCTACTGGGCCATGCCTGTGCTTTACAATGTTAAATTCAGCAATACCTTTGTCTTCAGTATCTTCATTGTAAACTTCATCCCGATAAATAAAACCCACCATATCTGCATCTTGTTCAATGGCTCCAGATTCACGCAAATCCGACAACATAGGTCTTTTGTCATTTCTGGACTCAACAGCACGATTCAACTGAGATAGAGCAATCACAGGCACATCCAATTCCTTGGCCATGGCTTTAAGAGATCTGGATATCTCGGATATTTCTCTCTCGCGACTTTCACTTTTGCCTTTAACTGTCATCAATTGCAGGTAGTCAACAATAATCAAAGAAAGATCGGTTTGAGCTTTCATTCTACGCGCTCTAGCCCTTAACTCAAAACTACTTAAAGAGGGTGTGTCATCGATATAAACTCCTGACTCTGACAAAGGCCCAGCAACATGCGTTAAACGCTGCCACTCCTCTTCATTGAGCATACCTGTTTTAAGCTTTGAAGCGTCAATTCTAGCAGCAGAACAGAGCATCCGCATCACCAACTGTTTCTTTGACATCTCCAAAGAAAAAACCGCAACGCCTTTTTTTTCACCCAAAGCCACATTTTCTGCAATATTCATACACAATGAAGTTTTACCCATGGCAGGTCTTCCAGCTATAATAATCAAATCTGAAGCCTGTAAACCCGCAGTCATTTTATCGATTTCTTTAAAGCCACTGGATAAACCGGTTACCGCTTCTTTGCGCTCAAAATTTTGCTCAATCTGGATAAAAGATTCTTTAATGATAGGCGCAATGGGCGTCAATTGACTGTTATTTTGATTTTGAGCAACTTCAAAAATCACCTTTTCTGCTTGATCCAAGTAAGCCGCAACATCGGTGCCTTCATCATAGCCTTTGGTGACAATATCCGTTGCTGCCGTAATCACACCGCGCAAAATACTTTTATCTCTAACAATTTTTGCGTAATGCAAAACATTGGCTGCTGTAGGCACAGCTTCAACCAATGACGCTAAATAAACTGCCCCACCAATGGTATCGAGTAAATTTCTTTCCGTTAATGCGTTGGTTAAGGTAACAAGATCTGCGGGCTGCCTTTTTTCTAATAATTCTGTAACAATTGTATAAATGTCTGCATGGCTTTTTTGATAAAAATCTTGGGGTGACAAAACCTCTAAGACTTCAGAAGCAGAGTCATTATCAAGCAAAATGGCCCCTAAAACAGACTTCTCGGCATCAATGTTTTGCGGTGGTACACGCGAACTCATGGCAATGTCATACTATTGCTGCAATAAATTAACAAGACTTTACTACAATTGGCTATGTTAAAACTTAAAGCTATTGAGTCCAATAAATCCATTTTATCTTTTAATTTGAAAAGCATCTATAGAGATAATATTCAATATTGATCTAGACTAATAAAAAAAGCTCCTCAGCCACAAAGTGGCATAAGGAGCTTTTCATTTTCATGGATCCTGAAATTTTTATTCAGTTTCGTCTTCTACTGAAATGCCGTTCACCACCAAGTGGGCTTTGGCCATCAAATCACCGTCCAATTTAATATCTAAATCGTACTCACCGACTTCTTTAATAGGCGTATCCAATAAGATAGACTTGCGGCTAACCACGTGACCTTTTTCTTCCAAAAATTTCTGCACATCAATGGATGTCACTGAACCAAAAAGCTTATCATTTTCACCCGCTTTTTTGCTAATTGTGATTTTTTCAGACTCAATGTATTCTTTGGTTTTTTGCGCAACTGACTTGGCTTTTTCAATTTTGCTGGCCAACATTTTCTTTTGGTGCTCAATTTGTCTTATATTTTGAGCATCAGCCAAAACTGCTTTATTTTGTGGAAACAAATAGTTGCGAGCATAGCCAGGTTTCACATTCACCACTTGGCCAACATTACCCAAGCTACCCACGGTTTCAATCAATACAACCTTCATGATGCCTTCCTTTCACTTTTGGCAGCCGCATCTCTTTTTTCATAACGATTTTCTGATTTTGCTGCAGCGTCTCTTTTTTCATAACGGTCTTTGTCTGCTTTATCGCTGATATAGTTAGATGTATAAGAAAGCAAAGCCATTTGTCTTGCACGTTTGATTTCACGTGTGATTAAGTTTTGCATTTGTGCACTTACGCCAGACATACGCGCAGGGATAATTTTACCTTTTTCAGTGATGTATTTGGCTAAACTTAGTGGCTCACGAAAGTCTACTGGAACCTTTATACCCTTTTCATTACCAGCAGCTTCATTTTTAGCATTTTTGCGTTCAATTTCTACTTGAGCTCGCTTTTTCTTATCAAAAGCAAAGGTCGCATATCTTAAAAGATCTTCTTCAAAGCGAAGTTGCTCATCCATTTGTTTTGGAGCGCCAGAGGCTTGCTCATAAACCCAAGAAACATATTTACCTTGTCTCTCTTTTTTTATTTCATAGCTAAGACGTTTGGTTCCCCAGTCTTTTCTATTGATAAATTTGCCTGGCTTTTTACCGGCTGTTTTTTCTAATTTTTTACTGATTTTGTTGATGTAATCATCTGAAGCATCTGCTTTGAAGATAACTATTGTTTCGTACTGTTTGGTCACTTAGACTCCTCCTGGTTTAACAGCTTAACGCTACTATTGCGTAAGCGAGGTTATTTCCTTATAAGCTGCTGTCAGTAGCAGACATCCTTAAAAAATGCAAATGGATTTACGTATTCTGATTGACTTGATTCATGGCCAATTTAGGTCCTTTTTCTAGAATCAATTTAAGGTCATCCAGTCCAGGATCAATAAATTTGAGCAGTTTATCATTGGGCCAGCGCGATAAAACATATTTGGCAGTATCTTGCCTTGGGTCTTTATCTACACCCACTCTAAAACGCCAAAAATCTTTGCCCCAAGACTGAAAAATAGAGCGCAAGCCATTATGGCCACCGGCTCCGCCAGAAAATTTTAATTTACAACTGCCCAATGGCAAGTCCACTTCATCATGAATAACCAAGGTCTCTTGCGGTGTTATTTTATAAAAATGCGCAAAGTTTTGAATGACGGGTCCACTGCGGTTCATGTAGTTTTGTGGTTTAAGGAAAAAGTAATCTTGTCCCAAATAATGACCTTTGCCAAATACAGCATGCCCTTTTTCTTTCCAATCAGAAAACTGTGAAACACTCTCATCTGTAAAATGATCTAAAAGTAAAAACCCCGCGTTATGCGGGGTTTGAATATATTGCTGTCCTGGATTACCTAAACCAACAATCAGTTTAATTTGTGTTTCCATCTTCTACAAACCAATCCTATGATTTAGGCTGATACACAATTACTCAGCTTTTTTAGCTTCACCTTCTTCACCGCCATCTGCTGCAGCGGCTTCTTCACCAGCAACTCCTGGTGCTGCTTGTTCATCTGTATCCGGTGTTAGATCTTTCTCTTCAGGAATCACAACAGACGCAATCGTTACATTGGCATCCCCAAGAATGCTGACCCCTTCAGGCAAAGTAATATCATTAATGTGAAGAATATCACCCACATTCATATCACTGACATCAATTTTCAATTGGGTTGGAATATCTTTCGGCAAACATTTAATTTCAATACTTCTTCTGATTTGTTGTAGTTTACCACCTTCAGCAACGCCTTTTGGTTTTCCTTCTAGAACAATAGGAAGCGTAAGTTTAAAAGTTTCACCGGCTTTAACTTCAAACAAATCAAAGTGTAGACGATTCTCTGTCACTGGGTGCAGTTGCACTTCTTTAAGTAGCGCCATTTTTCCAGTTAGATCTTTATGCTCAGATTCAATTTTTAAAATAGAGTTTACACGTGCTTGCTTGTGGACCTTGGCAAATTCCAAAGTATTAGCCGTAACATTTAAAGGGGTTTTCATACCAGGGCCATAAAAAACGCCGGGTAATTCTTTGTTGGCACGGGTTTTACGCGCAGCGCCTTTGCCAATTTCTTCTCTTAAATTTAATTTTAAATCAATTGTTTTCATCGTAATTTTACTCCATTCCCTTCTGGGTACTTAGTCATCTGTTGTTTCTTTTCAATGGGGGATCTTCCCCCCTTCTTAAACGAAAACGCGGTTTTCGTTTAATTCATCCCACCCAGTCGGCTGCGATATAAAATCTCGTCTCCAAGGGGGCTCCTCTTACCAAGTTTATATAACTTATTTTATATAAACAATGAACTCACTGAGTCTTCGTTGTGAATTCTTTTCATCGCTTCACCAATTAACTCAGCAACCGATAAAACTTTTATTTTTCCGCACTTTTTCCCTTCTTCACTTAAGGGAATGCTGTCAGAAACCACCACAGCTTCTAATTCAGAATCGCAAATTCTATCAATGGCAGGGCCTGACAATACCGGATGAACTGCACCTGCATACACTTTTTTTGCGCCATGTTCAAGTAGAACCGGAACAGCTTGCGTCATGGTTCCGGCAGTATCAATCATGTCATCTAAAATAATAGCCGTCATCCCTTTAACTTCACCAATCAAGTTCATGACTTTGGAAACATTGGCTTTTTCTCGACGTTTGTCAATAATTGCTAATGAAGCGCCAAGGTGTTTAGCATAAGCACGTGCTCTTTCCACACCACCGGCATCAGGAGACACTATCACCAGAGGGTCTTCTTCTTGCTTAAGTTTTTCAAAATAATTCACCAACACGGGTTTTGCATAGAGGTGGTCAAAAGGAATATTAAAAAAGCCTTGAATTTGTGCAGCATGCAAGTCCATAGACAACACTCTGTCTGCTCCAGCAGCTTCTAAAAGATCTGCAACCAACTTAGATGAGATGGGTGTCCTGGGAGCTACTTTACGATCTTGGCGAGCATAACCATAGTAAGGGATAACTGCAGTAATTCTTTTTGCTGAAGCTCGCTTTAGCGCATCAATTAGCACTAAAAGCTCCATTAAATTATCATTGGCTGGATTGCAGGTGGATTGAACAATAAAGACATCTTCCCCACGCACATTTTCTTTAACTTCAACCCAGGTTTCACCGTCGCTAAAAGAGGTTACCGTGGCATCACCAAGACTTACGCCTAAATACTCACAGATGTTGACAGCTAATTTTTGATTGGAATTGCCGGTAAATACTTTCATAAATGCTCTTGACATAAATGAAATCATGCAGAATGACAAGGGGTTTTTATTGAAAACAAACTAAGGTATGTTAACACAGGAAATAAGGTGAATACAAAAGTATCTTAAACTTAATACGCACAAGGACATCATGCATATTCATAAAAAAGACAATCAAGCCATAAAGAAGAAAAAGAAACCAGAAGACCCTGGCCAAGAAAAAATTGAAGATCCAAAAAAGCCCAATCAAGACAATAAAGAAATTCGTTTACCCTCAGACACACCTAAGCCTAAAAAGAAAAAGCTCAATTGACGGTTTATACCTTATTGTAAAAGATTATCTTCTTCGTTATTGATATCACTTTTGTTGGCTTGTTCTTGCAGTTCTCGTGTTTCTGTATCTAAACTGCTTTCTTTCTGCGTTGCTGCCTCACTTACAGATTGAGATGACTGCTTCTGCTCTAGATTAGATTTTTTACTCTCCACCTTAAGCTGTTTTGCGTTGGAGTCAAGCATCTTAACATCGAGAGCATTAGCAAAAACCACCTCTCTTGCATCATCAGGCATGGATACGTTTTCACTCATTAAACGTTGTTTTATGTTTTGCGTAATCGCCGATTTAATTTTAACCGGGCTTGTCTGCCGCATATCAATCCAATAATAAACAGATAAATTTACCGTTGCGGAACCCAGTTCGCTCACTAAAACACTGGGTTTTGGATCACTTAAAATTCTTTCACCAAATTTATGCAATTCGCTAAAGATCAATGTTTTCACCAGCTCAATCGAGTCATCAAAACCAATCCCCACTTTTATCACATCACGCATTTTAGGGTTGGTTGAAAAGTTTTTGATGACTTCAGTAAACACTTTTGAATTGGGTATGATAATGTGATTGCCATCATAGTCAATCAATGTTGTCCCCGATGTAGTGACACTATGAACAATGCCTTTTTGGCTACCTATTTCTACAATGTCTCCTTTGGAAAATAATTTTTTTAAGCTGATCATTAAACTTGAGATATAATTTTCTAAAGAGCTTTTTAAAGAAAGTCCTAAAATCAGTCCTAAAGCCCCTGTACCTCCTAAAACTGTTGCCGCCAGTGCATTAAGACCACTGATTTTGATCATAAAATAAATCCCAAGCAAGATCAGAGGTGCTGACAATATTTTTGCTAGTGCATTAATAAACAGTGGGCTATCTAATTTTCTATACAGTGTTTTTTTTAGGATCGTATGAAAGACCACGCTTAAGATAAAAAACAAAATGAAGACCATCAGTGCTGACGCAAAATAAGGCAACATCCTAGAAAATTTAGTTTTAAGGGTATTAACTTCTTTAATTGCCGGCCTTAGGTCAATTTTTTCTGAGCTTTTAACCGTAATGCTATTGATGCTTGCAACAATACCCGGTGTTTTATTAATTAACTCTGAGGCAAGGGTTTTATGCGAAACTTCTTGGACAGAACCTGAGAGGAAAACAATTCCATTTTTTACCTTAATTTTAACGTCTTGATACCAGCCAATGGTTTCAAAAATTTCCAGTAATTTTTTTTCAATAATAAGATCTTTGGGTTGATCATTGATTTGAATATCTTTACTGTTAAGCCTTAAGTTTGCCCTATCATTATTTGGATTTGGTAAATCTTGACCATTCAGTTTAAAGCAAATCAAAAAAAATAGTACTACTAGAAATCTAGTTATTATCATTGCTGTTAAATACCATAGACATTTATAATTGAATACAGCTTTGTTAAAGCTTAAAGCTCACTTTTAAATAACTTTACATGGTTGATGATTGTTTCATCATTTCTTCATATTTCTGGGACAGGTTTTGTTTTTCTGATTCATTTAAGACAATGCCTGCTTGTTGAAAAATTTCATGCTCTTCTTCTTCTAAATGGTGAAGCAAACGATCTTTTAGATTTTTAAGCGTTACTAACCACGATGAAGAGCTCATATCAGTCTTCTCCAGTTGCTCGATAAAATCATCCAATTCTTTATGTTCAGATATGCTGTGTCTAGACAAGTCTTGAGTCCTATCGTATTCAATCAGAGGTTTATAAAAAAACCTTTCTTCACATTTTGCATGGCGTGATAACTCCAGTTTTAATTGAGAAAATATTTTTTTTCTTACCTCTGTATCTCCTGATGTTTCGGCAAGCTGATTGATTAACTTTCTTTGTAAATCATGATCTTTTCTAAGAGATTCAAATATTGTCATCGTTGATTCCTTTCTTTTTTACCCTTAAATTAAGCATTTCAACATTTAAGTATGTTATAGACTTTAGACCGGTATCAACACTACTTACTTTTGATAGCTAAAATAAGACCAAAGTTAGGTTTCATCCACTCTAATTATGCTAGACAATAGTGTGTTTTTTTATATTAAGAATATTGAAAAACCTGTATTGTAACTTCATGAATTTATCCCAGAAAGACTACAACTAAAAAATGACTTCAAAAAAAAACCCCTCGTTGATAGAATCTAAACATATACTTCTTGCATCTGGCACTCTGCTATTGGCTATTTATGCTCAGACCATTATGTTACCTATTGCTTTGGGTACACTTTTTGCCCTAATTATTGTTCCCATTATTAAATTTTTTGAGAGCAAAGGTTTTTCAACTGTATGGTCAAAAACATTAAGTATTATTTGTTTCGCTCTATTTATTATTGTATTTTTATCCGGTGTTGCTCTGCAAGCTTCTATTGTCTCTTCACAATGGTCTGAGATTGAGAAAAAAATAGAAAAAACTCATGAAAGCTATTCAGAAAGCCAAGCATCCAAAACTATAAACTCTCTTTCCTCAGATAAAAATGGTTATTTTAAACCAACTTTACAAAGTGCTTTTAAAGCTTTTCAATCAGCCCTTGTCGGTCTGGTTGGGTCTTTTGTATCTATGTTGATTCATTTGAGTTCTGCATTCTTATTTATGATTTTAATCATCATTGAAAAGGAAAGAATAAAAAACTTTTTTGAAAAGATGTATCCTAAAAAAAAATACGCGAAAATTTTTGATGCAATTGGAGAGAGTGTAACAACGATTAACAGTTATATCTGGGGACGTCTATTGCTCACGGGTATTCTCTCTGTTGTTTATGGTATTTTCTTTAGCCTTATTGGTTTGAAGTTTGCTATTCCTGTTGCCATTCTAGTAGCTTTACTTAATATCATTCCCTATTTAGGTAATTTAATCAGTATTGTTTTTCTAATGCTGATTTCGCTGTTGTCTGAAGATACTTTGTTTGTTGCTTCAATGACCATCTCTATCATTGTGGTTTATCAATTTATTGAAGGCAATATACTAGAACCTTGGATTTTGGGTGGAAGTGTTAATATTAACCCTCTTACCACCATTCTTGCCTTAACCCTGTTTACACTTATTTGGGGAGTCTTTGGTACCTTAATGGCTGTTCCCGCTACAGCTGTGGTTCGTGTATTTCTATCTCACTCAGATCATTATAAACCTTTGGCTTATCTGATGAGTGATAGCGAGGAATCATAACAATAAAACGCTGTGTCTTTAAGCGTCACGTTTTATTGTTATTGTATTTTGAGTTTTTTAAGCTTAGTCATTACCCCACTCTTTTAAGATATCCCATTGACTTGGCGTTAGAGGGTATCTTAACTCATTAATAAAGCTATTGCCCTCATTGCTAATTAATTGCGCAGGAATCGCATTTTCAGCTTGCTTAAAACCAAATCTGCTATCTTCAAGGTAAGCCCAACACTCCAAGCGATACTGAATTTGCACTATGCTTGGCTCCCATGCACCTACTTTTTCCATGTATCGATACTTAATTAAATTTAAATCTGTATAGCCTTGATAGTACAGCCAGTTTTCACCGTTCACTTCTTTAACGGCAAGACTACTAATTAAATCAAGATTTTTAGTATTGCTTGCTTGACCTTCACTAAAAAATTCACTGTAGGGTTTAACAATAATGGGAAGACTTAAATCTAGTGAATAAAATGCTTTGGTGGTATCATAATTTGCGTTGCTTGCTGGTACAAACGCACAAAATGCTTTGTCTTCTCCAATACTTGGTTTTTGGGGCATAACTTCGTAGTTACCCTTCTTAAAAACAATAGACGGCAAATCTTGTTTCTCTTTTGTCACTTCCTGAGTCAGTGGAATTGGAGCTCCTGATTTCAACCTCATCATGGCCATACGAGATAATTGGCTGTTTTTCATTGCCTTATCAAGTAACGCTTCTTGTGCTTGAACATCAAAAAATGCCACAATAGCACTAACCATTAAAACAACTTTTAACTTCATAATTTCCCCCAAAAACTTAAATAAAAAATACGACTCTTCGTATCATAAAAACATATACCAAAACAAGCCTGTTTTTTTTAGGTTTAAGTTAAGACACCCTATCGTAGCCCATCAATTCTAAGCGTTTCATTTCACGATGCGCTACTTTAAAGGACTTTTTTTGTTTCCAGTCCTTCCACTGCTCACCAAGAAACCTATTGCAAGGTAAGTCAATGGCGGCATGACATATAATACGCTGTAAACCTTTGATTTGATTAAGCCATTGATCATGCGCACGGAGAGAAACACCAAAGGCGCCACTTAAGTATTCTACATGATGGAAAAAACCTGAAGGAATATACAAAGTATCTCCTGGATCAAGCGTTACATCGTAGCCTTTAACATACCGTGAGGCTGGAAACTTTTTATAATTGGGTTGAGTTGGATCAACCATGGCTTGAACTGTAAAAGGTGTGTGGTAAAGCAGTGCTGCTTGCTCGTTTGAAACCAAAAAAAATCGTTTTTTTCCTTCTATTTGGGTGTGAAATACGGAGCCAAGATCGATATCATAGTGAAAAGGGACTCGCGATCCTTTGCCACCAAAAAATGTATAAATAAAGCGTTCATTAAACCCATCCATAAGATCAGGGTACACAATATCTTTTTTTAATTCTGGAGCATGCTGAGCAATATTATAAAGAAACATTCTTAATGTGCTTGGCTGGGTTTCAATCAATGTAAGGTATTCGTTAAACGACATCATTTGCACATCACGTACTTGGTAATTTTTTCCAGCGTTTCTAATCCTGTCATCACAGAGTGGAATGGTTAAATGACCATAATTTTTCTTCAACCAATCAAAAGTCCACTTTTGGCTTGCCGGCCAGGTATGAGCCAAGTTTTTTATCAACAAAGGTTTTTGATATTGATGATAATTGTGTTGAAAATCTTGTCTTGTAATATTCTCAACGATATCAACAGCTTTTAAATCCATGCATGAATCTTAACATTTGAATTGATTGATTTGCAAAAAACAAAACTTTTCTGCTTGATTGATCGCTATTATTTTAGATGTACTCACAATAACGTTAAACAGGGGGAACCCTTCAAACAAAAAACCCAGGCCCCTTAAAAAAAGAGGCCTGGGTTTTTTGGCTGGGGATGGAGGATTCGAACCTCCGAATGCTGGTACCAAAAACCAGTGGCTTACCGCTTGCCGAATCCCCAACGATTATTCAAAGCCTATTAAAACATGATGACGTTCCTGTCCATGTAAAAATGATTTTTCCTACATTTTTTAATGCTGGGGCTGAAGCCCGAGCATGAGCTTCATCATTAAACAAGCCCCATACAGTGGCACCGCTACCACTCATTTGAGCATGCTGGCAGCCTGCTTGCTGCTCCATGATACTGAGGATATCCTGTATTTTTGGACATAAAGCAATGGCTTTATCCTGCATATCATTGCCCTGCAGCATAATTTTATCAAGATCTTGCCAGCCTGATACTGGGAAATACCTTTCTTTGGCCATTACTTCCTGCCCACGATTCAAAGCCTGATATATCTTAGCCGTGGATACTTCTTGCATGGGATTAACCAGCACAATAGGCTTTTTTTCAACGCTTGCTTCAGCTTTGCAATTAACCCCTCTGCCCTCAACATACATTAAGTCTTGATCAAACAAAAAGAAAGGAACATCAGACCCAAGTTGTTTGCCCAAATTTAACAACTCCTCAAATGTATAGGCCTTAAAATATTCATTAAGTGCTAACAAACATGTTGCGGCATTGGAACTGCCGCCTGCCAAACCTGCTGCTAGAAAAATATTCTTTTTTATATTGATAACAATAGAAGACTTGATTTGAGTGTGTTGACAATAAAGCATGGCCGCCTGAAAAACAATATTATTAGGTCCATCCAGGCGTGAATCGTTTTCTACTTTAACCTCAAGACTGAGCTCTGAATTAGGTTTAAACTCAAAGTTCATTTCGTCATACAAAGAGACTTTCTGCATATAGCTTTGCATGGCATGATAGCCATTGGCCATTTTTTCATACACTTTAAGATTATAATTGATCTTGGCATAAGATTTTTTATACATGTTTTATCTTCATACGCAGGTTCTTCACACTTGTCACGACTCCAAGTTTGTCTGTTATACTTTTAAAAAACTCGTTAAAAAACTAGCTGCATCCGCGTCTTTTCTGGTAGTAAGGCTTTTATGGCTGGACATTCAAAATGGAGTAAAATCAAACGTAAAAAAGGTGCCAATGATGCAAAACGTGGCAAAATATTCACTAAACTTATTCGGGAGATTACAGTAGCCGCTAAAAACGGTAATGACCCAGATGCCAACCCACGTTTACGCCAAGCCATTGCCACGGCAAAAGCACAAAGCATGCCCAATGACAATATTGATCGCGCCATCAAAAAAGGCAGTGGTGACGCTGGCGACGTTAATTATGAAGAAATTTGCTATGAAGGTTATGGCCCTGCTGGAACCGCCATATTGGTAGACACTTTAACCGACAACAAAATAAGAACGGTTGCTGAGGTACGCCATATATTCAGCAAAAATGGTGGAAGCCTGGGAGAGCCCGGATCCGTTGCTTGGAACTTTGATTCTAAAGGCATGATTGTCATCACGGGCACAGAAAAATCTGAAGAAGAGTTATTTGAACTGGCCATTAACGCTGGCGCCGATGATATTAGCCCTACTGCTGATGGCTTTGAAATCACCACCGCCCCAGATGCCTTGTATGAAGTCAAACAAACTTTAGAACAAGATAATTTAACGATTGAAAGCGCTGAGTTGGTTAAAATTGCTAAAAACCTGGTTCAAGTGGATCAAGAAAATGCAGAAAAAGTTTTAAAATTGGTGGACATGTTGGAAGACAACGATGATGTGCAAAACGTTTATACCAATTCTGATATTGATGACGCCATACTAGAAGCCTTGGATGCTTGAAACGCTTAAAACACAAGAAAAAGTTTTAGGCATTGACCCTGGTTCCCTGCATACCGGCTACGGTGTTATTAGCCAGCAAGGTAGTCGTTTAATTTACATTGACAGTGGCGTTGTTTCTCCCAATAAAAGCTTAAGCTTTGAACAACGCTTGAATTTTATTTATGAAACTTTAAAAACAGTTGTTCTTCAACATCATGTTAGCAGCGTCGCTGTAGAGTCTATATTTTATGGTAAAAATGTTAAATCAGCCTTGATTCTTGCCCAAGCTAGGGCCATGGCATTGCTTCTGGCAGCTCAACACAATCTTAAAGTTTATGAGTATTCACCCACTGAAGTTAAAATTGCCTGCACGGGCTATGGTAGAGCCAGTAAAGAGCAAGTAGCCAGCATGATTCAGCATCTTTTTCCCAAGTTTGCCCATAAAGAAACCAGCAAGGCTGATGAAAGTGATGCTTTATCGGTTGCTCTATGTCACCTCAACACGCATCCTACAATGTATAAAAAAACTCAGCGCAAGCCTCTAAAAAACAGTTCTCCAAAATAAAGCAAAATTTCCGTTACAGATTTCAAGCTTGCTAAAATAGGGATGAAAAGATAAGAATAAAGCATGATTGGCTTGCTTAATGGCACAATACTTTCTGTAGAGGATTCAACGGTTACCATAGACTGTCAAGGCGTGGGATATGAGGTGAATATTTCACCCAAACTGCAACAAGGCTTGAATCAACTTATTGGACAAAAAAGTACACTTTTTATCTATACCCATGTCAGAGAAGACCAAATCAGTTTATTTGGTTTTGCTGAAAAAAAAGAAAAATCCCTGTTCTTAAAACTTCTTTCTGTATCCGGAGTTGGTGCCAAAACCGCTTTAAACATGCTGGCAACCTTATCTTACGACAGCTTGATCAATGCCATTATTCATAAAGATGTTAAAACCATTGCCAGTTGTCCGGGTATTGGTAAAAAATCAGCTCAACGCATTGCTGTTGAACTCAATGACAGACTCAGCCACCTGATTTTTGAGCACAAAGGCATGCACGGCGCCAGCCTAGATCAACAGGCCATTTCTTCTGAGCCCTCAGAAGAAATTATTTCTGCTTTAGCCAATTTAGGTTACAAACGAGAACACATTATCAATGCGCTTAGCAGCATAAATCAAGAGCAACCTCTAAGTTTTGAAAGGACCTTCAAAGAATGTCTGAAAATTCTTTCACAATAGACCCGCAAGCGCGTGAACTTGACCCGCAAACAACTGGCGTTATAGATCATGATGAATACTCTTTGCGACCACAAAATTTAGGTGAATATGTTGGTCAAAGGAAACTGATCAATAAAATATCTATTTTTTTAAAAGCCGCGTCTCAACGTAATGAAGCCATGGATCACACTTTGTTAAGTGGTCCTCCAGGATTAGGGAAAACCACTTTGGCTATGATTATTGCCAAAGAACTTGGTGTTCAACTTAAATCAACTTCTGGACCAGCCATTGAAAAAGCAGGCGACTTGGCGGCAATTCTCACCAATTTAGAACCGCGTGATGTTTTATTTATTGATGAAATTCACCGTATGAATCGTTCGATTGAAGAAATTTTATACCAGGCCATGGAAGACTATCAACTAGATATTATTATTGGCCAAGGGCCTTCTGCCAGAACCGTAAAAATTGATTTATCACCTTTTACTCTAGTCGGTGCAACAACACGCTCTGGCTTACTCACCTCACCTCTTAGAGATCGTTTTGGTGTAGTAGAACGCTTAGAGTTCTATGATGATCATGAATTACAAAAAATTGTGACCCGGTCAGCAAAACTACTTAATATAGACATTATACCACAGGCGGCTTTAGAAATAGCCACACGTTCACGTGGAACCCCAAGAATTGCCAATAGACTGTTAAAAAGAGTTCGTGATTTCTCCCAAGTTAGTGGTAACCACAACATTGACCTTAAGAATGCGCAAAACGCCCTGCAACTACTCGAAGTTGATCAAAAAGGCTTTGATGCAATGGATAGAACGATACTTTTAGCCATTATTGAAAGATTTAATGGTGGCCCTGTTGGTCTGGACACTTTATCTTCTGCCATCAGTGAAGAACGTCATACCTTAGAAGAAGTGTATGAACCGTTTTTAATTAGAAAAGGTTTTATTCAAAGAACACCAAGGGGAAGAGTTGTCACTTTAACAGCTTACGAACATCTAGGGAAAAAACCACCCCAAACATCTTATATCCATCAACAAAATACCCTGTTTAAAGCTGAATAATAATATTTTTTTGGCTTATAAAACTCAATGGATGACTTAAAACTTTGTTAAGATTAAATAACTTAGCACTCCAAGTACACAAAGAAAAAAACTAAGCTTCCAATACGAAGGTTTAAGTTTTGTATGACTATACTTCCCAAATTTATATAAAACTTCACCGTCCTGCGCTTTAAAAATCTCAAAGCCGTTTTTCTTATCGACTGAGCCGTCATAATATAAAGAAATATCTTTCAAAAACAGTTTTTGATTACTATCTTCCATTGCATAGCTGTACTCTGACACATCATTTCTAACATATAACCACATTAAGGATACTCCGTAATCTCAGCATCTGCATACTTTATCAACTGACCATAACGTTTTTCTTCTAATGCTTTAATTTTAAAATATTGATTTTCTTGTGCCTTGATTTTTTTAAACATCCGATCAAGGTTACTTGATAAACTTAACATTATATTTTTTTTAACTTTAAGCACATTGTATTTTTTTTGTATCATCGCTACTCTTTGGTAATCTTTTGCATCTGGCTTGGGTAAAGTTAAAAAATCTTCCAAATACTCTTTTATAGCTAAAACATCCAAGTCATATTCTGTTTTTGCTGGCGCATGATCTATATATACATTTTTAACACCCCATTTTTTTTCTTCACTTCGCTCACGTTGCAATTTAAAATAAAGTGAATTTTTTTTTGTTTTTAAAATGGTTTGCGGAATAGTTAGCTTTTGCTCTTTGCCCCATGAAGCTCGACCAGAGTTTTGAGCATAACCAATCAACTGATCATTAACAAACACAGCCAATAAATCACTCTCTTCAATATTGCCCACACTAAAATGTAAATAAGTATTCGTCTGCACAGACAATGGATTTTGATTAAAATAAAATTTTAACTTTGTTTTTGCTTGAGATTTATCATCAAAAACACCCTGAGCTGACTTTAAGGGTAAAAAAACGGCGTGCTGCTTTGGTATTTGCTGCAGTCTATCCTTAAAGTTAATTCTGTATAAAGAATAAGCAATGCTTGCAGAAAAAAAAACACAGAAAATATAAAAAAAACGACTGTATTCTACACTGACAAAAAACTTGCCACTCGTATCTTGTGGTAATTTTGAACAATCTTTAATGGTGTATTTTAGATCAAGCCTTTGAATTGTTTTCCAAAATAAAGGAATCTTTTTATCTAAAATCACCAGGTCATTTTTGATGGATCGGCCAATACTGTATTTTTTTTTATACAATATTTTTCTGTACTGGATATTTTTTGCCCTATCATTAATTTGTAAATCAAATAACATGCTTTTGCTAATTGCAAACCATAGGCCATACATTAGGTGTAGATATACTAAGCTTTTTTAATTAAGCTTTTGGATAAGCTTTGAATATGATTGATAATTTCATTTAAAAGATCAACTTGGTTTAACTCTTTTTTAGAAAATGAAGACGTAAAATTGAACATTTGTGTTTCAAAATCAGTCACTTCTTGAGCATAGCCTTCTTTAATAAGCCAAGGCTCAACTTTTTTAAAATAATCAAAATACGCTTTCAAAGCAATTTGCCTGGCTTCTCTTTGCTGATCTTTTTCAATCAGCATACGGGTTTTAACAAACAACAACTCAGTTTGGTACAAGCGATTCAACGGCCTTTGTAATTTTTTATTTTGATACATTTCTAATGAACGAATATAACTTACACTGGCATTAAGTGCCGAAGGAACAACACCCAAACGCTGAATTCTTTTTTTCAACTCTCCATTGGTTAAATTCATGGTTTTATACCAGGGTACGTACACTGACTTTTTTGCTGTGCCTCCAGAATTTTCTTTGGATGCTAAAAACAAAATATAATTGGCCACTGCCCAACGTTCCTGCTCGTTTATTCCTGCAAAAGAAGGCATATTGGTTGCTTCTACACCATCTTTGATGGTGTTGGCCATCTGAAAGGGAGACAAGCGGTCAACAATATTAGGGTCAGAAAAAGCTGTCGGTTTAACTTTAAAGGTCTGAGATACCGCTGTATTAGCATCTCCTCGATCACCGTGGCATTGTGCACATATGGTTGCATACACCTTTTTACCTTTTTCCAAACTCGGAACTTTTTTGGGAGCGGTGTTTAAATCAAATTTTTTAATTAGATCATTTCTAATATGTTCAATGTTGCTTTCTAATTGGCTAGGCTTGGAAATATTTTTAAAATCAGTCACAATTTGCTCAATATAAGCCAACTCTGGACTAACAGGGTTGGACAAGCATTTTTGAGCTTGTTGCATGGCATTTTTGAGCACTCTTTCCACAATTTTATACTTATCCATTGAGATAACTTTGATGGGTTGCTCTGAAACAGCATAACGATAATGCCGATAAACATAGTCTAATTTTGATACTAGAATACGTTTGTCTTCTTGATTACAAACCAAACCTGCTGTTGCCAAAGGTCCAGCAAACAATGTTGAAAACGACAAGCTTACAACAAAACAAAACAACAATGCATATGTAGAAAAATACCTGATTACTTTATTATAACCATTAATGAAAAAAAGAAAAGCACCCTAAATTTTTTTTAAGTTTTCATTAAAGCTAAAATACAAAAAAACTCGCTAAATTGATAACTTATGGATTAATTTCATTTTTCATTGCTCAACAATGTGTTACATTGGCCCACGTATGCAAGTTTCAAAACTCTTATTACCTGAGATTGTTGCGGCAATTGAAAACGACGATCTTCAAAGCCTAAAAACGGTTTTTCAAGATTTGCACCCCAGTGATATTGCCGAAGTGGTCAACCAACTCTCCAGTGAACATGTTGCTGCAATTATTCGCCTTTTACGTTTTCCAAGTGGTATTCATGTTTTTGAGCAACTGGACTTACAAACTCAGGCCAATGTTCTTAACCACTTGGGGAGAACCGAAACGGTTAATATTTTAGAAGAACTCTCTTCGGATGACCGGGTAGACTTGGTTCAAAAACTCCCTGAACAAACTGTAAAATCCTTGTTACCTTTCATCGCAAAAACCGAACGCGATGAAATAAAAAAGCTTTTGCAATATCAAGAAGATTCTGCTGGTGCATTGATGACCACAGAATATGTCAATATCCCGGTTGACATGAATGTTAAAACGGCTCTTGCTCACATCAAAAAAGTCGCTTTAGAAAAAGAAACCATTTATTATGTTTATGTTGTTGATGCACAGCGCAAGCTTATTGGTACTGTTTCCTTGCGTGACTTGGTTTTGGCTGATGATGAATGTCAAATTAGCACAATTTTATCCAAAGATCCTATTGCCTTATCTGTGGATGCTGACCTTGAAGAGGTGGTTAAAACATTTGAAAAGTATGACTTCTTGGCTGTGCCGGTGGTTGATCATGAGCTAAAACTGATTGGTATCATCACACATGATGACGCTTTTGATACCGTCATTGAAGAGCATACAGAAGATGCACACAGAATGGGGGCCATGCAACCCCTTGAAGACCCCTATTTTCAATCAAAAATATCAGATATTGTTAAAAAACGTGGATTTTGGCTGATGTTGCTGTTTTTAGGGCAGTTTTTTACTTTTTCTGCTTTGCAATACTTTGAATCCACCATGCAAAAAGCGGTTATGCTGATGTTTTTTGTGCCTCTCATCATATCTTCTGGTGGAAACTCTGGCTCACAATCGGTAACACTGATTACCCGTGGTTTGGCTGTAGGAGACGTAAACAGTAAAGATTTTTTCAAAGTTCTACGCAGAGAAACCTTAGTGGGTTTGCTGCTGGGCTTATTTTTGTGCATGATTGGCATTGTATGGGCTCATTTTATATGGGGAGCAGAGTTCTATTTATGCATTGCCGTGGGTATTTCCTTGATCAGTGTGGTGACCTTTGGTGCTTTGGTTGGATCACTGCTACCCATTATTTTTAAACACTTAGGCCAAGATCCGGCTATCATGTCTTCTCCGTTTGTTGCTTCTATTGTTGATGTGATTGGGATTGTTATTTATTTTTCAGTGGCCAAAACTTTATTGAATTTGTAATCCATAGCCATTCCCTATAAAGCAGCTCTTATGAATGAGAAAAATCAGCATCCGCTTCCACTCACAGAACAAGCTTTGGCCAATTCTTTGGATATCGATGCGCGCAGTACCAGCCAAATAATTGATATTATTCAAAATAATGATCAGGATCTACCTCATCTCTTAAAACAAGTGCAATCACAATTGACTTTGTTGGTCAATACAGCTGTTTCTCAAATAGAGCAAGGTGGGCGGATTATCTATGTTGGTGCCGGTACCAGTGGTCGTTTGGGTTATTTAGATGCTGTTGAGTGTCTTCCTACCTACAACCAGGGAGAAGAAACCATTATAGCGCTTATTGCTGGGGGTAAACAGGCTTTGCACACCGCCGTTGAGGGGGCAGAAGATGATACAGAACTTGCGGTATCTGACTTAAAAAATATCCAACTTAAAAATAAAGATATTGTCATTGGTCTATCTGCCAGTGGCACCACGCCTTATGTTTTATCTGCTTTGGATTTTGCCAAACAGCAAGACTGCTCAACTTGGATAGTCAGCAATAACCCTTTACAACAATCAGACTTTGCGCATCATTATGTTTACCTTGCTACCGGTCCAGAAGTGGTGACCGGCTCAACGCGTATGAAAGCCGGAACGGCCTTAA
Source organism: bacterium (assembly GCA_022763185.1). Classification (NCBI taxonomy): domain Bacteria; species bacterium. The sequence continues at coordinate 40,466 of JALEGL010000010.1, forward strand.
AAATGTTTCTCAACTGCTTTTCCAGTGCATGCATGATTAAACTGGGACACACTTTTGGTAACTTGATGGTGGATATGAAAGCCACCAACACCAAGTTATCCAAAAGGACTTTAAGAATTACAGACAGTTTATTGCTTAAAGCACCGCAAGAACCGTTTACTCAAGGACTTAAACATTATATTTTGCAAGAAAAAACCCAAACATCCTATGCGGACAGTGAAAAATATTTAAGCAGACACAAAGGTCACCTTAAACAAGCCTTAAGCCAAGACTTAAAATTAGAATTAAACAACTACTCTGCGCTTATTCTTGATATGGATGGCAGCATGCTGCGCTATCATTTGCCTGTTGGTTTTTCTACCTGGGCAGCTCTAGGATGGGCATACACTATCTATGACCAAATGGAGCAGTGGATAGAGCAATACAAACAAGAAAAAATAGCTTATGCTGATATTTGGAGTCTTTGCGCGCAAGCCTTAAAAAACAAGCCCATTGATCTGGCTCAGCAAAATTTATTTTGTAGTGCTGGAACTGCCCCTTACAATAGAGGCTTACAAATAGCACTGCCTTTATTTAAACAACACCTAAAAGTAGGGATTCTCAGCAGTGGTTTAAGCATGGTAGCTGAATCCATTCAAAGACAATTTGGTTTGGATTTTTCCATGTCCAATACCTTCAATCACAATGGTCATGTTTTTGATGGGACCGTTACTTTAGATGTACCTTATATTGATAAATACGACTGTTATCGTAAACTTATTCAAGAGCACAATCTAAAGTCAAAAAACATTATTTACGTTGGCGATTCATCCAATGATTTTAGCATTCTTGATGAGGTGGGCTTCCCTATTTTTTACATTACGCCCCACAACCATCATTTAAAAAATATGGCCAAAGAGCACAAGTGGCATCTGGTCAGTGATTACTATGATATCTTAAGATTATTTGCGACAGGAAAAAATTAAAAGACTCTTTGTTTTTTAAAAAGAGTCTTTTATTCTTTTATTGACCTTGCCCTAAAGAATAACCTCTCTCTTCACCAAAACGGTATAAATTTTCAGTCTTAATGACTTCTAAATTTGCCTCTAAAATCTTTTGCTGAAGTTCAATAAGCTCTTGATGCGTAACCTTTTTTTCATCGTCTTGATGCATAAATCTGCAACGCCAGTGATCGGTACAAAATGTGTGCGGATTGCCTTTTGGAAAAACTTTTACGCCGCGGTTGGTGATCATGACCAGTTTAAGATCGGTTGCTTGCGCTACTGCAATCAGTTTTTCTCCTAGAACATCAGGACGTCTGTCATCACAATCAATAAAAACATCCATGCCTTCTAATTTTTTCTCTACTTTAGGCTTTTCTTTTAAATGAATACTGATTTTTTGTGAAGTCTCACCGTACTCAACCGCTTTAAGCGTTTGAGGCTTACTGCCCAAACGTTCAATCACTGCTTTAGAAAAGTCTTGCGTGCTGACTTTTTCCTTGCTGTTTTGGTCATAAATATCTCCAGTATGAATCCCTTCCTCAATGGTTGTCAACCATGCATTTTCTATTTTCTCTGCAACGCTGCTTTGCCCAATATAGTTTAACATTTGAACAGCACCCATAAGTAAACCACTGGGGTTGGCAATGTTTTGTCCTGCTATGGTTGGAGCTGAACCATGAATGGCTTCAAACATAGCGCACTTTGCACCAATGTTTGCAGAGCCAGCCATACCCACAGAGCCTGTGATTTGGGCGGCAATATCTGAAACAATATCGCCATAGAGGTTAGGAACAACAATAACATCAAAGTCTTCAGGACTATCGGCGATTTTCGCAGCACCAATGTCTATAATCCAGTGATCCACATCCATTTCAGGATAATCTTTGGCCACTTCATCAAAGGTTTTATGAAAAAGACCATCTGTTAACTTCATGATGTTATCTTTGGTCATGCATGTAATTTTCTTACGCTTGACACTTTTGGCATATTCAAAAGCAAATCGAATAATTTTTTCACTTCCAGGGGCACTGATCAACTTCAAACATTGATAAACTTCTTGAGTTTGACGGTGTTCAATCCCTGCATATAAATCTTCTTCATTTTCTCGTACAATCACCATATCCATTTTAGGATGTTTGGTTTGCACAAAAGGATGAAGTGACTTGACTGGACGAATATTGGCATACAAACCCAAAGTCTTACGAATGGTCACATTTAAGCTTTTATAACCACCTCCTTGGGGTGTCGTAATGGGTGATTTTAAAAAAATGTGGTTTTTGACCAAGGTATCCCAATCTTGCTCAGAAATTCCGGAGGTGTGACCTTTTTTATAAACGTTCTCACCAATTTCAATGACTTCATAGTTTAAATCTGCGCCAGATTTTTTAAGAATACTTAGGCAGGCTTCCATTATTTCTGGTCCAATACCATCACCATAGGCTATTGTAATTTTTTGGCTCATTGTTTAATGCTCTCCTTGTAGCGCTTCAAATTCTGTATTTTAAACATTATTACGATTGTGCACCGTCATTGTTTTTACTTTCAATCCAAAACATAAAATTCTGCCTCAGATTTAAAAGTATTTGTATGCTTATCTATATGATTTCGGCTTATAACAGAGAACGATCGGCAAATCACTAATAAGTTAATATTTTTTCTTATAAAATGAATGCCTGTTTGGGTGCGATTAATAGCAATTTTCAGAAAAAAGTCTTTTTCTTCTCGGCCTAGAGCATTGTTTGGTAAGACCTAGAAAACTGGCAGAAGAAAAAACCCGTTATTTTTCTTCTACCTTAGTCAATAAGCTCAAACAACCGTACTATAGTTTATTGAACTGACGAATCTTTACACAAGTTTCATAAGATTCATGCATAATCAACAAGTTCTTTTTGACAATGGGCAAAAAGCTTTTTTGATTCTTTTTAATAAACTTACCCAATCGCTCAACGGAGGCTGAGTCACAGCTCACTGGAGCTAAGCCAATGGTGAAACGAGTCAATAACTCCAAGTCACCCTCTTTATTCTTTTCTAGAATAGCCTCAAACAAACGATCATAAAAATCTGGCTTGAATTGCTCTTGATCATTCGGGAGCAAATTCCCAATGACCACTGCTTTTTTGGCTAGGGAATCCAGCTCATTGTTCATGAGTGTGTTGTACCATTCATTTTTAGAAGATGCGTCTGGATATATCACTTTACACGCTATGGCTGATTTAACCCCACCCGATGATTTATCTTTTTCTTGTTCAGCTTTAAGCAGATCTTTGGCTTTAGGGTGAGCTAAACTATTAAGCGTCTTAATGGCTCCCCATCGCTTATCTTGATCTATAATGAGGCCTTTAATTTTTGTTTGGCCGTTAAGTAAAGACAAAAGTTGTTCTTGAGCCTGTTGGCTTTCTAAACTGTTGACATATGCGCCATACCACAGCGACTGAAAATCACTTTCGGCTTTGGCTGCATTAAGCTTTTTCCAAAAGAAATCTTCATATTTTTTTTGTAAGACTGTGTGTTTATCTTTTTGATTTTTCACATAATATAAGACTGCGTGATGACTTCCTCTCCTACCAATGATGGTATTGGTGATTTGACCAGCAACATCAACATTGTCTTCTTGATCTAAATGCGCATCCACAATAGACAAATAAGCATCTACACTTAATTTTTGATCTTGAACCATGTCCCATAGGCTGCGCCAAATCATAGAGCGATGGTGCGCTGATTCAAACAGGTTTAAGTTTTCTTTTAAAAACTGTACAGACGCTTCATCAAAAACCACTTTTACAAAGTCATGATCGGCTTCATTGACAAAAACAAAAGCTGGACAATCTTTACCTTCAAACTGATTCAGTACAGTTTTTTCAGCTTCATACTGGGCAACGGTTTTAGCATAAGCTTTGAGTTGGCCGTCTTCAAGTTTATACAACACAACATTTACCTTATGTGCACGCATGACTGCATCTCCAGAAGCAACGCCTTGAATAAGCTCAAAATGTTTTATTTTCTCTCCAGCTTTGCACCCATCTAAATCGGCCTTAATTGTATTTAAACCTTTGTTTCTCAACCAGTCTCCTACCCATTCTTGCAAGGGTTTTTGTGCACCCTTTTCCAAAGAGCCAACAAAGTCACTCAATTGGGTGTTTTTATAAGCATAGGTTTTAAAGTAATGGCGCATGCCTTTTTTAAATTCATCTGCCCCAACATAATAGGCCAACTGCTTTAAAGACGATGCCCCTTTGCCGTAGGTGATGCCATCAAAGTTAGCAAAAGCTTGGTCGGTACTTTCAATTGTGGCTTCAATAGGATGGGTGGTCACTCTCTGATCTTCTGTATAGGCCCACACTTTTATATCAGCATAAAAGTTATGCCATGCTTCTTTAAATTGTGTGTTTTCAGCTATGGCCAAGTAAGACATGTAAGTGGCAAAACTTTCATTGAGCCACAAGTCATTCCACCACTGCATGGTCACCAAATTACCAAACCACATGTGCGCCATTTCGTGCAAAATCACTTCAGCAATATTCATTTCATTAGAGCGCGTGTATTTACCTTTTTTGATGTAACGCTCAGAAAAAGTAATGGCCGCTGTATTTTCCATGGCTCCAGCATTAAAGTCTGGAACAATCACCTGGTCATACTTGCCAAAAGGATAATCATAATCAAAGTAAGCATTGAAAAATTCAAAACCTTTTTTTGTGATATCAAACCAAAACTCTTGATTGACATATTTGGCCAAAGATTTACGGGCATAAAGCTTTAAAGTCATACCATTATGCTCTGATGTCCAGGACGTATAGTCGCCAGCATGCAGTGAAAAAATATAGGTGCTAAAGCGTTTGGTTTTAGGAAAATGCCAGTGTTTTAAATCGCCTTCGGTTTTAACATCAGACTCTTTTGCAGCAGAAATCACCTGCCAATTTTTTGGGGCCGTTACCTTCATTTCATAGCTGGCTTTTAAATCGGGTTGATCAAAGCAGGGAAACATTCTGTTGGCATCAAAAGGCTCAAAATTGCTATAAATATAGCTGGTGTTATCTTCAGTATCTTCAAAACGATAAAGGCCAGCTCCATCATTGCTGTAAGCATGTTCAAAGGCTATTTCCAAAGTGTTTTTGCCTTCCTTAAGTTGTGTTGGATCAATGCTTAAAAAATTGCCGTTATAATTGGCTTGATAGCCTTCATCATTAACCTTGAGTGATTTCACTGTCCCACCAATAAAGTCTACGGTTAAGGGTTGGCTCTGGGCTTTGTAATCAAAGTGAATGATTGAAACGCCACTGAACTTTTCTTCTCCGTGACTTAAATCAAATGATAAGTTGTAGGATACATTCGCAATATGCTTAGACCTAAATTCAGCATAGCTTTGACTTAAATTAGGTTTGTTTTCTCGATTCATCAAAGTATCTTTCCTTTTTATGTGTTTAGAACAGGCCAAATTTAACATTGTCAATGACACAAAAAGCGCTAGGCCAAAAAAATTTTTTCTCATATTTCAGGATTTATGCATGAACACTGCAAATTGCAAATTATTCATATGCTATTGGCATAAAAAGTGAATAAAACCACATTAAAAACAATATAAATACAAACACATCATGAGGTTTTTTATGCTCAGCCACTACATTCAACAAGGATTTAAGTATTACTTAACATGGTTCAAACACATCGTTAGTTTTTTTGTCCATTATCAGAACAACTTTGCTGTTCAGTTTTCGCACAGATCACATGCAGATAATGCAAGTTTATACATTTTGACGAGCACTCTATTTTTAATTGCTCAACTGACACACAGTGCTTATTGGCCACTTAGCTTTGTTTTATTGTCAAGCATTGCTTTTGCTATTTATTTGCCTGTTTTTTTGGTAATTACTGCCTTGATCAGCCAAGCCATAATCAATTACTTTAAGCTTGAACCTAAGTTAGATTTAACTTTAACATGGCAATCTTGGCTTAACTTTTATCTTTTTTGGTTACCTCTATTGGGACTGAATATATTCCTATCGCAAATACATTTTTTACTCAGTCCCTGTTTCATATTGGTATTTTTATTCGTCTTGTACAGACTATTTTTACATGTGCTGGGAATCAATCAACATCTGTCACGTAAAATCATCTTCTATGCCGGGATAGTCCCTTTAGGCTTGATTTTACTCAATCTACTGCTTAAACATTGGCTTTTTATGAGTCGTTATCAATCTATCAATACTCTGCTCAATACAATGTATTGATGCTTGCGTCAGTTTAATTTTTCAAGATAATTCTACAAATAGGATTTACTTTTGAGTAAAATTGACCTATACAAGTGAATCTTGCGCCTGTAGCTCAGCTGGATAGAGCAACGGCCTTCTAAGCCGTAGGTCAGAGGTTCGAATCCTCTCAGGCGTGCCATTTTCATGGACAAATGCCACAGTCTATGAAAAGAAAAACCCTAAGATGGTGGGTATAGCTCAGTTGGTAGAGCGCTAGGTTGTGGTCCTGGATGTCGCGGGTTCGAGTCCCGTTACTCACCCCATATCTTTCAACTTCAAAATTCATTTATTTTTCTCCCCCACATAACCAGATACGTTTATTTGTTATCTTTTTAGGATAATTTTTCATTTGAATAAGATGGTGTTAATCTTTCAATTCAGTAAAGTTTTTGATGAAGTAACTTAAAGTTAGATTATCTTCTTATCAAATATACATTTAATTTTAAATCAGAGAGGTTCATGCCATGCGTTTAAAACTGTTTCTTTTAACCATTTTAAGCTTACTTATTCTTCAATGCAGTGGGGATAATGTTGAAGAAGAACCCTTACTCAACGCATGTTCAAATAATCCCTGCAGTACAGTGGATACGGCAGCACAATGTTCATTAACTGATACACCCTTAGGTTACAGTTGTGAATGTTCCACTGGATTTTTAGATACAGGAACCACTTGTAACGCTTGTGCCTTCAACGATGGTCAAACTACCGTTGACAGCACTTCTGGAAACACTCTTTTTTATGTCTCAGGCAGCTGGGGAGTTAGACAAGAAGACTCTTACATCTATGATGATACCAACAGTACCGCTTATATTGTTGTGAACGTGCCTGAGCCAGGCGAGTGTGATAATAACCTCTGTGACTACCTAAGCTCTATTTACGCTTGCAATCAAAGTACCGGCGTTAAAGGTGCTTATCAAAGCGCAAGTGGCTTAGCAGGGCATAGCATTATTTTCTTTGATAGCTTTTCTGATTTACAAAATTACAGAGACCTTAGCCAACCTTTATGCGAAAGCGGTAACTAACTTGTTGTGACAGGTTTTAATATTCTAAGCTTTTTAAATATAGCCTGAGTAACTAGGCCTGTTCACAGATACTCAGGTAAATTTGACAATCCCATCTCAACTTGGGCATATAGACACAGATGTTAGATTGGATTCAGTACCAAAACATACAGTGCCCCTACTGTGCTGAGTATTTTGAAATTGAAATTGATACCAGTGCCGGTGCGGATGTCTATGAACTCAATGCAGGCAGCGCAGCAGACACTCTACAAGACCATCAGTACATAGAAGACTGTTACGTGTGTTGCAGACCCATTAAAATCATGATTGCTCAAGACCCAGAGTCTGGCCAAGTATCCACTAAGGTTAAACGCCTAGACGAGTAAAAGCTAAGTTTGTTTAAGTGCCAGGCGTGTTATTTGGATGCACGCCTTCAATATTACGCGCTGCATCCGAAAAAGATGCCTGGCACCTTAACTTATTAAAGACTTAACAAGGCATCTGCCATGGTCACGTCAAAGCACTGCACTTGATCAAAACCAAAAGCAAGCATATGGCCATAAATCAAATACATGTTACTGACGTTGCCCTCAGCATAATCTTTATTCTCATTGTAATCCACCATGGCATCCAGACCTTGATTCATTAATTCTGGAGTTAAGCTATTATCTTGCGAGAGCCCTAGGCTGTTCAAACGGTAGTAACCTCCGTATTTTAAAACCGAACCTACACCAATAACCGTTGTTATTGGGTTTTGTTCAATCCAGCTCAATGCATTGATGCCCTGGTAAGATATGTCTTCTGCTGCTTTCTTAGACAATTCAATCACACGCTCTTTTTCACCCTCAATTGATCCAATGGGGTTAGGATTACCAGGTTGTGATTTACCATTATCAAAAGAGTGTTCCCAACCCTCTGGCTTTTGCTCAACAACTTGACGTCTAAAGTCCACTGAAGCCACGTTGCCTAAACCAATGACCTGGACCTCACCCTGATGATTGGCTGCAATCAACTGTGTGCTGGCTCCGCCAATATCCCACACCAAAGTGTTTTTTGGATCTTCAACGCCTTTAGCTACAAGAGCAGAAATAAAACCAAGCGCGGCTTCTTGTTCTTGACTGATGATGCTTACTTCATCAAAGCCAAGATTTTTTATTTGTTTAACAGCGCGTTTGGCTGCTTTTGGTGCATTTTTTTCAAAGGTTCTAAACGCTGATGTTGCCACAGCCACATATTTATCCTCATAGGCAATGCCAGGGTTTTTCATTTGATAGGCGTGTTTTTCAAGCTTAGCATACTGCAAAAATATTTTTATTGCATTAAGACCTTTGTTTAAAGTTTTTGCATCAATCATTCCATCGGGGATGTCGTCAGAGTTTAAGTCTTGCTCTAAGGCTTCAGCATAATCAACTTTAATGCTGTCAGAATAATTTGTACCATCAAACTGCGCTTCTAAATCAACTTTTTCAATGCTGCTGTAAACTTTGATGTCTTGCCCTGCTACAGAAAGGTTAAAGGCATCACTTTGACAAACATTACGACGACCAATTGACATTTTTGTAGAACCTGAACCAATATCCAAAGCCACAATTCGCTCAAAGCAGCGATCTTTAGCCCAACTTAATGTTAATGAACACGCAATTAAAATTAAAAAATATTTTCTAAGCACAGCCCCTCCTTAAAAGACAATTACACTTTAATATAACGCGACGCATATGTTGTTAATAACAATCTGTCAAATGTTTTTAAGAATTATTGCCTAAAGGTTACGGCTCTTCAATGACTGGCATCTGTAAGAGAAGGAACCATTGATTTATTTTCATTCTTTGGAGTCTAGAGAGATTAACATTCCAAGCCTCAGAACTGTTGTTTCAAAAATTCATGAAACAAAGCACAAGCTATGCCTCATATAAACATGGAAGATAAGTTAGGTCTTAGGCTTGCTTTTTTTATTAACTGGCTTCTTTGAAGACGAAGTTTTTTTTACCGTGCCTTTGCGTTTAAAAGGTTTCTTTTTCCAGCGGCCTCTGCTTTTACTGGCATCAATCTTGGCTTTGGCTTTACCGGGCTTGACCACCGCTGCATTTTGCGCCAGATCAGAGTGAAAAGGCTGCTCTTTGACTACTGCAATGCTTTGTTGGGTTTTCTTTTCTATATTTTTTAAATAAGACTTTTCATCTGCGGTGACCAAAGAAATGGCCTTGCCCTTTTTACCGGCTCTGGCTGTTCTGCCAATGCGGTGCACATAGCTTTCAGCTTCATTGGGTAAGTCATAGTTGATGACATGCGTAACATCATCAATATCAATGCCTCTGGCCGCAATGTCCGTGGCCACCAAGACCCTCACTTTATTGTTTGAAAAATCCTTGATGGCTTTTTGCCGAGCCGCTTGCGATTTATTGCCGTGGATGGCGGCGGCAGATATTTTATTTTTGTGCAAACGCTCCACCACTTTGTTGGCCAAGTGTTTCATGCCCACAAAAATCAAAATCTTTTTAAATGACTTGTCTTTAAACAAATGCAAGAGCAGCCCTACTTTTTCTTTTTTCTCAACAAACATCACCGTTTGCTCAATGGACTCAACGGTCGTGGACTCCGGAGTGACTTCAATTTTTTTGGGATTGACCAAGATTTTTTGCGCCAGAGCATTGATTTCTTTGGGCATGGTGGCAGAAAAAAAGACATTGCGTCTTTGCTTGGGCAGCATTGGAATGATTTTTTTAATGTCCCTAATAAAGCCCATATCCAGCATACGGTCCGCTTCATCCAAAACAAACACAGAGAGTTTCTGCAAAGAAAGATGCTTTTGCTCAATCAAATCCAAAAGCCTGCCCGGTGTAGCCACCAAGACATCCACACCGCTTTTTAAGGCTTTGACTTGCCGTGTTTGATTGACGCCACCAAAGATCACGGCATAGCTTTGCTTGAGGTACTTGCCATACTCCACAAGGTTATCATAGATCTGAATGGCCAACTCACGCGTGGGCGTTAAAATAAGCACATGCGTATGTTTTGGAATCAAGCCCAGGTTTTTTTGCTCCAGTTCATGCAAAATAGGAAGACAAAAAGAAGCGGTTTTGCCGGTGCCGGTTTGAGCAATGCCAAGCACATCATGCCCGGCCAAAAGCATGGGAATGGCCTGCTCCTGAATGGGTGTGGGTGTTACATAAGAAATATCATGCAAGGCTTTTAACAACTTTGCATTTAAAGGATAGTCAGCAAATACTTTGCCAGATTTAGTTTGAGTCACGCGCCCCTTAAAACACATTCACGCCACATAAACTAGTTTAATTTGATTTAACGTTAGAATGAAAAAAATACTTTGTTTTTTTATTCAGTCGACTGTCCCTGGGATTAAAAATTTTTTAATTTTTACCTTTATACTGATAAATCATAGCTTAATGCATAACTAATGTATAGAACGTTATATTATGAATGAAAAAATTGAAGGTTTGGTAGAAATACCTGAACATAAAAACATCATAAATAATTTAATACAATATTTTGAATATGAAAAACAATACTCACCTTTCATGATTACTGGTAGTTGGGGATGTGGTAAATCAACTTTTGTTAAAAGAATAGCTCAAGAAGTTAAAAATCAGCACAATGAAAAATATGATATTAGAATAATTGATTCATATAAATATGACCACACCGGAGAAGCTTTATTAGTTCTTCTTTCATATATTATTGATGAAAATTTTAGCAGTGAAGATGAAGTTGTAAATAATATTAAATCAATTTCGAAAATTATAGGTAAAGGAGCATTAAATGTTGGAGTTTCTTTACTTTCAAATGGTTTAATTGAACCTACAGATATTAAAAAGGCTATTGGAAACATTATTGATCTCAATGAAGAACAGTATATTAAAAAAAAATTGAATAAAATTAAAGGTCTTCAAGAAGATATTCAAAAGATTAAAGAGTTAATAACTAAAAATTATGAAAAAAGTAAAAAAAAGAAAATATTAGTTATAGATGAACTCGATCGATGTAAACCACAATTTTCCATGGAAACAATCGAGATAGTAAAGCATATTTTTGATACTGAAGGTTGTTTTGTAATATTTGTAACAAATTATGATTATACAAAAAAAATAATTACAAGCATGTATGGCCTTGATTCTTTCAGCGATGATTATCTTAAAAAGTTCTATAAATATAAGATTCAAATTACTGAATACTCTACACAAGCAGGCAAATTTTTAAAATTAGGAACTAAAAGACTTCAAAATCTTTTAATCCAGAATCAAAAAATCAATACATCAAATATTTTTAATAAACAAAACACATATCTGGTAAAAATTTTTAATGATAAGTCCATAAGCTTTCGGGAAGCTGAGCAAATATACATAAAGATAGATATTATTTGTAAAAGATATTCAAAAGATCTAACCAATTGGAAAAATACTTTTATAGCAGTATTAGCTTCATATATAGACTATTTTTATCCTGATAAAGTCGATGCTATTATTCAATCAAAACTGACAACAGAACAGTTTCTAAATTTGATAAAATACAATATACCAGAAATTTTAAAGGATATTTTTGGCAAAAGTCTTAATGATGAAAAAAAACTCTCAAGTAAAAAACTTAAACCTTCTGACTTACTTATACTTGATTTACTTCGCGATTACGAAAAGACTTTATTATATCCTGAAGAGACTAAGTATGAAATTGATAGTTTTATTGATTATATTCGGGATTTTCCGCATTTTGATTGTTTAATAAATAAGTTAATAATTTATTTGAAATCTATTCATCTAAGTTAAGTAGAAATACTCATGGGCAATTAATGTAACTGTACTCTACTTCTTTTTCAGATGAAGAGTTCTAAAATCTAAAATTCTGAAATTCTAAATTCTGGGGACAGTCGACTGAATTATAATTTAAGGAGTAAACATACCTATCATATTTTTCAAATGAAGTGTTCTAAAATGATTTATAAAACACA
>JALEGL010000011.1 GCA_022763185.1 bacterium
ATAACCACCTTTGAATTACATGTATGTTGAATCGGACCATTCTTGGAGCAGGGCGTACCACAGGGATTTTACCTTGATAGACCCAGTTACGAATGGTGCCTTTGCTGCATTTAAGCAACAAAGCCAATTCATCTACAGTCAACAAATCATCTATTCTCTTGTCAATGAACACAGAAGCATGCTGCTTCTTATAGTTCTGTATACCATATTCAGTGTGATCACTGAATGTTTCTTTTGTATTTAAACCCTTCAATTGAGAAGGGTTCAAGCAGTCTCCTGAGCATTTTTAGCAGTTATTTGAGGAGTAATAGTGCTTACTTTATTGGCAGTATATTGAGCTTTCTTGATCTTTTTTTGCATGGTTTTCAACATGCTTTCTAAGTCCATAGAATCATTTAGATCATTTAATATGCTTTTAAAATACTCTCTTTTTAAGAAATGATCAGAGATTATTCTGCTCTTATCTTTACTGTAATAAGTGTTGTAAAATCTATTGATAATCCAATCATTCAACTTAGATGAAGTTAATCGAATAAACTTCTGATCTTGTTTTAAATCATCAATCATGGTGTTTAATAAATTCATAGAATTTGAATCTATTTTTCTTCTGCTTATTTTTAATGTTTCATTCATACTTTTTTCTCCTATGTTTATTTTTTATAAATATCTTAAAACCCTTGTTTGAGTTTTAAGGTCGTTTTTTAATGTTTTAAAAAACATTAAATTCTGGTTACTTATAAATTTACCCCTACAGAGTGTGTCAGTTATACAACTGAAGATTAACTGTCAGTGCTCTCTGTAGAGAAATCTTTATTGTAAAGTTAAAACTTTTCCTTTCTGGTTTTTAAATTTAACTGTTCCGTTATGGCTAAGGACATTGTCTAAAGTGCAAAAGTACAATCTTGAATTTTGATTTGTGGTTACTTTTGTTTCACTAAGTTCCATTTGATTTCGAATTGCAGGGCTTGAGTGGATATACAAAATCAATGGATACGATGTTAAGGTGTAGTAATCCAAAATCTTTTTGTGACATTGCTTTTTAGACTTTTGCGATAACTCGAGTTCTAAAGGGACGGTTTGAATTTTCCCAGTACCAAAGTTAAAGTGAATTGCTGCATCACTGCGTAGCCTAGAAAAGCCACTTCTGACTTTTGACGGGTCATGAATGGACTTCTTATGTAGATGATTTTCAGATTCAATTTGTACAACTGTATTTAATGAACACAGTTTTTGTTTAACCTCAATGAGCTTGAGGTCATGCAATATTGAATCACTTTTAAGCTGAGTATAAGAAAAGTCATACCACTCTGAATCAATGTAATGTGCAAATGCTTTTTTTGAAATGCTATAAACATTTTTATATTGCCCATAATGGTTGATTGGTTTTTTATCCAACCAAGAGTAATGAGACAACTTATTCAGACGGTTTACAACCGTCTGATAAGCAATATTGGTAAAAATATTTTGTGCAATGTGTTCAAGTAAAGCTACTCTATGTTCAAAGAGATATTCAAAAATTTGAATATCTCTTGCGTTGATAAGGCAGCCTTTTTTAATTTTGGGCATCGTTATTTCCTTTCTTGTCATCTTCAATAGGAAAATCACTCTGGCTTTTCTCAGTAACTTCAGTCTCTTCAGGAATATAGATAAGCTCTTGCTGATTGTTTCTTTTGAGGATCTCAAACTCACCCTTAATCTGCTTAAGTCTATGCTCCATTTCCTCTTCAGAAATAAATGGGGCCTGTACTGTGCTTAATAATGGACCACATTTCCAAATACCGCGTCCTGCGATATCAGGAAGTTTGTTAGCATCGGCAGCATTAAGAACATTCTGAGAACCAAAGGGTGTATGCATTCTAAAGATCATGCGTCCCTCAATATTGTCTTGAATGTGCGTATCCACGGTTTCTTTGGTCACTTTTTGAGTGGCCAAAACCAAATGAATCCCAGCAGCTCTGCCAAGCTTGGCAATGTTGTGAGTCAGCTCTCTGGCTCGAGCAGATAGCTCATTATCTTCTTTGCTTTTTCCAGCACTTTTGGCAAAAAGTACACTGGCTTCATCAATGCCTACAATAATACGATCAACTTTGTCCCGTTCACAGTTTATAGCCTTGCGTCCTTGCTCAGCTAAATTATTAAATCGCTTAAGCATTTCATCGCAGATTTTTTCTAATGCTGTAACCGCTTCAGTTTCATTTTTTGCAACACTGACATTGGGTAAGTGAGCAAAGTCATTCATCTCAACGCCTTGTTTAAGGTCAATCAAACACATTTGAATGTTCTTAGAGCTTTCCAATAAACCCAGTAAAGCTTGCCTAAAGAACATCGATTTTCCACCACCAGTAGTGCCTGCAATAAGCATGTGTGGCAGTTTGGTGATGTCCTGATCAATATAACCTTCACGTGTTTCTCCAATTCTAAAAGAGTAGGTGGATGTGATTGCATAGTCAGAGTAATGACTTACTTTGGGTAAAGTCTTCTTAGATAAAAGAACTTCAACTAAAGCTGGGTCGGACAGGGCTTTGATATCTTCAACCGGCATATGCATGGCTGAAGCAATGTGATCTTTCTTGTCCGTGATGTCTTTAAATGCTACCCCTGGGCAAGATAAGATCATTTTTTGTTGCATGCTATTGAGTTTTTGCACACTTTTGATTTTGGCTAAGTCACCACTGCCGTTCTTAAGACCCACTTGGTCTAAGCTTTTTTGCATGCGCTTGCGCTGCAATATAAAGTAAGATCCAATACAGCCAAAATACACAATAAGATAAACAGCAAACAGTAGCATGAAATAATAGGCGTCATGACTGTCATAAAGTTTGTACACTGGCGCATCAACAAATCGCCCTAACCAGTCTGTCCATCCGGTAAAGCTTAATAAGTGTTGCTTATGCTTGGCAATAATACAGGATGCTGCCATGCCGATATAAATACCGATATGGGCAAGCAGTCTGTCTTTAGGGAAATGATAAATTCCCCTAAAGACACCGGTAGTGATGATGGCTATACATATTCCTATGCCAGTGAGTACACTGACAATTTGATCTAAATCATTTTTATTCTGTGACATAATTATCTCCTATTGTTGGGTAAAAGCTCAATCCAAAGTACCGTGTCTTTTTTTAAGACAGCGTATTCTTTGACTTGAGATAAATTGTTTAAACTGCGCTGAGTTTCCGTTTGGGAACTTCTATAAATGCTTTGAAGAGCAGCATTACGCATATTTGCTTTGATGGTGGGTTCACCAAATTGATTGAGGGCTTCACGTTCGGTTAAAACGTCACTGGCTCCTGCTAAGACATTGCCGCCTAAGCTGGATAAGAAACGCTTACTTCTACCGGTTTTTTCCTTTCCTCGGATGCCTTCTTGCTTGCTTTTAAAGTCTAAAGTGCGTACACGCACGGGCTTGATTTGACCATCGGGGGTGATGGCTTTGTTCAAGTTGATGTAGACTTTGCTGCCTTTGCCAGGATACTGATAGCCTCCTTGCAAGATGGTTCCAGGAGGAAAGTGCTCTTCTTCATGGTAATGAATGCCCGAGTGCACAATCACTTCAATCACCTTATGAATTCGAGTATCCACATTGTGCAAGAGCATAGCTTGCATGCGAATACCTCTCGCTGGAACAGCCAAGGGATTGTCAAAGCTGACAGCAATCGGTGCTCCATAGTCATAAGGTCGTTGAGGGGTTCTAACTTTGCGCTTTCTTCTTTTCTTAGGACGCACCTTTTTTCTTTTGGGTGTCAGTCCCTTGACAGCTTGATTAGAAACAATCTCATCAGAAGGGCTTTCTAAAAGCTCAGGTTCAACCAAAGCAATATTGCTGTAGCGCAAAGTCTTTTCTTTTTTAGTGTGAAAGAACAAAGAAAAGATCACGGCAAGCAACATCAACATGCCCATGCAAACACTCACTTTGAGGGTATCAATGACTTGTTTAGAGCCATCTTGCTTCATCCAAAATGATCGTAAGAATTGCATAATCTTAGTCATAAGGACCTCCTATTGATAATGATGGATGAATATTTTGATTTGTAACTAAAGTTAAGGCTTAAGCTTTGCTTAGACGGGTAGTAAAAGGTTAAACGTCCAGTAGATGTTTGGCCTTTTTTAATAACACCTTTGCTGATGCTTAAATAGTGTCTGAGCTTTAAGACTTTGCCCATACGCTTAAACTTAACTTTAAGTTTTTTGCTATGAACGGTGCGTGACTTTATGTTCTTAAGCTTAAAGTCTAAGATGTATTGCCCTTTTTTAGGAACATACCTTAAACGTATAAACTCAAGCTTCAGTCCTTTGCCTAAAGAGCGTGAGGCAGCTTTGAAGGTTTGTGCTGATCTTTTTTGTGATTGGATCAATACAATATCATCAAAGTAGGGTGACTGCTCATGACTTAAGAGTTTGAAGTTCAACAAATCATGCTTGCCATAGACAAGCATGTTGCTGATCACAAAACCCTTAGGTCTTATGGCAATATCTTGCCCGTAAACCTGCACATCAAAAAATGCAGGATTACCCAACATGATATTGCGTGGCCGCTCATGCAAACGAATCACACTGACCTTGCCCATTTTTAAATGGACAGGGACTGGCTTATGTTTAACCTGGCTTAAGTGCCAAATCGTTTTTGAAACCCCTACTTGCGTATATATAAAAAGTAACCCTGCAATAACATAGCGGCTCACTTTTCAAATTCCATGATTTTATCAACGTAAAAGCCAAAAGGATTAAACCTGGTTTTGCGACCCTGAATGATGTTTAAACGCAACTGGACTGGCACAATGATAGGAATATCATTGATGCGCAAGATCCGATCAAATACTGCAAAAGCAGCAGTATCGGTTACAATCGGTTTAATGCGAGTGACATATTGTTCAATGGTCTCTCCTTGTTTGTTCTTGGCTTTATCTTTACCTAAGTAAGCGACAAGATCCTTAGAGAATCTTTTGGTGATCATTGGGCGTAAGTTGTAGACCAATTTCTGTGGATCAAACTCTGCCCAAGTATAGCGCTGTTTGACAAACTTCTGGATAAAGTCTTTCAAATCACCAGGCTGCATTTGCAATGCTGCAAGTTCTTTAACGGACTGATCTTTTCTGTCATAAGCCAAGAATGGTTTATTGACCAAGTAAAAGATGCTTGCACTTGAGATCAATAAAGCAACAATGACGACCAAGCTTAAATACTTAAACAGCTCTAAGCTTTTTACCACACTGGTCCATTGATAAACAATGGGCTCAATGCTTTTGTCTTTGACTTTGTGTTTTTTTAATAAATCCTTTTCATTTAGATCAGGATATACTTTTTGCTCTTCATCATGATGCTCAATTAAGTCATCATTTAAAGGACTCTTTTTGGTTATGGTTGTTGTATCAAGATGATTAATATTGGATACTTGATCCACAATTAAGGTGTCTTGATGGTTGATATTCCCTGCGTTTAATCCCTGCTGCAGTTGTTTTGGTTTCATGACTGTTTCTCTTTTTTAGTTGTTCTCCTTGTTTAAGGTGGTGTTAAAACTACGATTGGCCCTATGCTGACCGTAGTGTTTTTGCTGAGCTTTTGGCTCATCAAACTTTGTGTTATCTTTATTGGAAGACATCAAGTTTTGCTTAAACTTATGTCCGGCACTGATCACTGGCATGGCTGAGACACCAGTAGCTACAGATTGCAATCCACTGCTGATCAGTGAGTTGGTAGCAATGGGTACAAAGATCATGCTCAAGCCAATGCATAAGTTGACCAAAGCCGTGGTAAAAAAGTTGTCCCAGCTTTGTACTTCTGGACTGACAGCAAACTTGAGCAGCATGACGCCTAAGATGCTCCACAGTACTTTCCATATGGTTACCTGAATCAAGCCTTTAAACAGACTTGCTGTAATGAAGGATGTATAGCGTGAGACATACATCAGGATCATCAAAGGTGAGACCACATAAAGTATACTCCAGACAAACTGGATGAGGATATTAGTAATGAAAATACCAATATAGGCTATGAGGTAAGACACCAAGTTAATCACAAAGATTAGCGCTTCTCTAAACTGCAGCCACTTAGGGGACGTTTCTTCATAGTTCTTTTGAATCTCATCCAACAGATCAGTCAGCTGTCCAATGCCATTGATGTGTTCGGTTAAGCCATCACCCACCATAGCAATGATCCCCATGATCTGCTCAAAAGACAGTAGTATGATAATCGATATCACTGTTCTTTTAAGAATATTCATGGGATTGGGCGTATACTCATCCACATTGAGAAACTCCAGAATGATCAGGAACAAGACAAAAGGTACCAGCATCATCCAATAAGCGGATACCAAATGAGCTCTGATCTCTCCACAGACTTCTGGTAAAAAACCAAACATTATTCAAACTCCGGCAGTTTAAAACCATCACTGAACATGGACTTTGATTTTTTAAGATCGTCACCTACAGTGTTAAAGTGATTGACTGAGTCTTTGTTATATTTATTGTCCAAAGCCAGCTTCTCACTTTGTAGTTTTAGCATCTGACCATTGACTTTAAGCAATTGATTCAAGGTATGCAGAATCTGGGCATTGGTTTGAGCATTAGCACGCAAAGCACCTTTAGGGCTCAAAGCATTGGCAGACTCTGTGATCTTGATGGCGTTGTCTTCTTGCTCTTTGGCGTACTTAGAGATGTTGACATTCATCTTTAAGCTTTCAGCAATGCTTTTGTCATGCAGCTCTTGAATAGCTGATTCAGCACTGTCTGGTATCTCTCCATACAGCTTTTTAATCGTACTTAAAGCAATGCCCATGCTTTGCAGTTCTTTTAAAACGGCTTCATCTTCAACAGGTAAAGTGTTCTGAATATGATTAAGTCTATCCAAACCACTGTTGACTTGCTCAAGAATATGCCGCTGAGCTCTGCCTTCACGTAAGACACTGCGCAGTTGATTGTAACGTTTCTTACTTTCAACCACGATCTTAATCAGATGTGGAATCGCTGCAGCACTGCCAAATATGGCATAAGCGTTGGTGCTTATACATATGATTAAAATAAACCCTCCAAGTTTTAATGTTCTCATTTTCTTTCATGTTCTCTCTTCTTGTTTGTATTGTTAAAATGCTCTGAAGCAATATAAGTTAAAGCTTCGAGCGTTTGTTTATTAGGATGTTGTTGTTTGACTGTTTGAATGACTTGCTTGTCATTTGGATCAGTGGTGCAAATCCAATACGCCAATTGATCAAAGGATAAACGCAAAATACTTTTACGAGTATCTTGAACATACATTAATTCACTGTAGTGTCCTTTGCTCATGCTTAGAGATTTGACCGCTTCAATTTCAGTATCATTGAGTAATAACTTGTCTTGAAAATCCTTCCAGTCAATACCACGCTGCTTTAATATAAAAGTAGAAATAGTATTGGGTAAAATAGCATCAGCCATAGAAGGATTCTTTAAAAAATCTTTGTAGTTTTGACTGATCGCCAAAATACCAGCATTAAACTTTCTAAAGGTACGATACGCTTCTAAAGTAAAAGCCAAACCACTGGGTGTTTCAAAGAGTTTCCAAGCTTCATCAACGATTAAAAGGTAAGGTCTATCTAACTCACGAGAAGCTTCTGATTGAATGAAGTCTGTAAACAGGAGTAAGAATACATTTTGCAGATCTTCATAAGCGTCTAAGCCTTTGATCTCAATGGTGACTAAGTCCTTGTCAATATTGACATTACTCTGGCCGTCCAACATCTTTCCGTACATGGTATCGCCCGTCCAAGTGTATAAGGTCTGTGCATAGGCATGCATATTTGGATTATCTGAAGCAAGAAGTTGGTTTTTAAAGTCTGATAAGGTAGGTGTAGTATTGACACTTGCTTCATCATAGGTTTTAAAAATCAGTTCTTCTAACTGCGCTTTGTCTCTCTTGGGCAATCCATATTGATGTTTATCGACCAGGATGTTCTCCAATACAGCCAAGATCAGTTTGATCTTATTGGCACTTGGAACACTATGCCCTTTTGGTAAATCAAACATATTCAAGTAAATATCTGAATCAGTTGTTAAGTTGATAAACTCACCACCCAAGACTTCAATAAGCTTTTGTGAGGAGGCGCCATTGTCTATCCAAATGATTTTGGGCGTCGGCTTTTGCCCATAGAACTGTAGCATCAACTGTGAAATGGTAAAACTTTTTCCTGAGCCAGACCCGCCAAAGACTAAGCCATTCCAATTGGGTAGGCTTGAATCAAATGGATTAAGACTAAAGGGTATGTTGTCTTGATTGCTCAATAAGCATACAGGTTTATCATTGCCTTGCCATGCGCTAAAAGCAGGAATCATGTGTGCAGCATTGCTACTTTTTACTTTCTTGCTTCTAAAGGTTTTACATATACCTGGTATATTGCTCATAAAAGCATCCAAACCCGCATAGGTTTCAATCACCCCTTGTGCTTGATTCATCTGGGTGAACGCCTTTAAAACTTCATCACATTTTAAATCAAGGTCTTGATCCGTGTATCCCCAGATAATCACGTTCATGGAGCAGTTAACTAACTTCTCAGTTCCTTCCAATAAATCTTTGGATAGAGATTCAATCTGATTGAGTTTGTTTTCAGACTCTAAGTCTCTAACGCCATTAGAGCCATTGGCCATAGAGTGTGCCAAGCGCCTATGCACTGCCATCTTTTCCATTTCTTTTTTTTGTGTCGGTATCTCAATCGTATGAGAGATCCAGCAATGAAAGGGCAGTTTTAAAATACTCTGCACCATCGAAGCAGTACTGACACCTTCAGGTAAAGTATGCAGACTAATGGTTCTAAACTTCAGTCTGCCCAGTTCAACATTATCTTTGCTGACATGCAGATCAGTCAGTGTTAACTGTGAGACAAAGTCACCGGCTGTATTGTATTGAGCTCTTTGTACTTTATCTAACCTATCTAAGTTTAAATGCTCGTAAAGCATGTCAAACCATTCACTGTTTTTAAGTTTGATCGGCTTAAAATTACAATGCTGCAGTGAAGACTCTATCTGTTTAATATGTCGTTCAAAAGCATAATAATGCTGATCAAAATCTGTTTGTGACAAGCGCTGATATCTTTTAACACTTTTGAAAAAGCCACCTTTGGCCAAACCATGACTTTGACTTCGAACAAAAACATAAAGCTCTGGTTGAAAAAACAGTTTGTCTGTGTTCTTTTTATTTAAAAAGTCAAAGCGATGTTGAGCTATACCTTTGTATGTATCATTACTGTCACTTGATAGTGCTTTATGCTTATTGATGATTGAATCAACGTTGGATGTTAGCCTGTAGAAAAACTGTAGGCTCAATCCTTCATGTGCACTGTTGAGCATGTTTTTTATGTGCAACAGTGTTGTGTTGATACTTTCTGCTGTGGCTAGATTGATGTCTATGCCATTAAGTTTAAAGCCTATGCCTAATGAGCCATCATCAAATACCATTGTATCTTTGAAAGGATGCCAAAAAGGCAAAAGCTCAGCTATACTAGGATAGCTTGATTGTTTTGATAACATGTTGTTTCCTTTGTTGTAGGGTTTTTGAATATTGGCCAGCACTATAAAAGCCTGCTTGTTGATGAAATCGAACACAGTGCTTTAAAAAATCATCAGGTTTGTTGCGTTTTCCCAATAGAAGCACTCCTGCCAATAGACTTGGCAGTACAAAAACCATAATAATGTTAAGTGATGTCTGACCGAACAATACGTTCATGATTGAGGCAAAAATTAAGACCAAGAGAAGATCTTGGGCGTTGATACCCAAGATCTTAAACTGGCTCTCTAAATGCCGATGAATCTCACTAGAATGAAGAGAAGCCATCGCCATTATCCTGCCGCACTTTGAATGAAAGCAATGATCTGCGGTGCCATAAAGCCTATGGCACTGGCTGTGATCACAGCAAAGATTTTACCTTTTGCTTCTGCGCTTCCAGAGATAGATAAGAATGCTGCATAAATCAATCCCAGAACACTCATCAAGGGTAAAACCACGCCAATGAGTTGCCCGGTGAGATTGCTCATCTTGCTTTCAAATCCACCAAATGCATACGCTCCATCTGGAGCTATAATTAAAAACCCTACAAATAACCCTGCTAAAGCAGCATGTCTCACTTCACCTTTCTAAGCAATAACTCATGATTATAGGGTGGGATTTTAACTTTGATGCTACCAGTATCCGTTGAATGACCTTGACCCACAGTGGTTCTATAGTTTTTCTTGCCGTCGTAAGCTTCAACTTTGTAGGTTTCCTTATTGTTGGAAAAAGATGTAGCTCTTACGTAGAATCTTCTGCTTTGAGGAAACATATCGATCTTAAGTCTATAGTCTCCTTCAAACTCTTCTCTAAAAGCAACACCTGCGGGGTAATGTTTTTGATTGTATGGATCTCTCCATTCCACATTTATTTTTTCTGATTTTTTATCGTCATACATAATGTATTCTTCCTTTTTGTTTAATGTTCATACTATCCAAACTCATAGACCCATAAGTCCAGCGTTAAGAGATTTGGATGGATTGTGACTAAATCGTTGTTGATGCAAACGACGCAAAGTTTGTAATGCATCTTTGTACAATGCATGCACCCGTTTCATGGGCAGCTTGCTTGTTTTTGCAATATTACTCAAGGACATGCCTCGATAAAAATGCAAGTGCGCCACCATGAACTGTTGCATAGGTAAAAAGTGCAGCTCTCTTGCGAGAAAGTACTTTTCATCTTCACACAGCAATGTGCTTTGATTTAGTTTTTGTTTATGATTTATATTCCCTGCAAATTCAACATGTCTCACCTAAAAGACCTTAAGCTTGATGTTGAACGTCCCTGCCAAGATATCATCTTGAACATATTTTCCTCCTTTAACAGAAGTCATTAATGCTTTGCAACACTTTTTTTAAAAAAATTAAAAAAAGTTTTAAAAAGTCAAAAACAACTTCTTTGTATTTCTGTTACACCAATGCATAAGCATAATGCGTGCCAAGTTGAGAAAAATAACAAGGGCATAAAAACCGTCCGAAAATCGAACGATACTGACTGAATACAAAACGATTGCGGTGTAAGTTCAGTCTGATTAAGGGATAAATTGTTCTTTGGTCGTTACTCTATACAGATTACATGCGACATTGAAGATGATGGCTTGAGAATCACTTGTCGCAATGGGAGCTATTTTCCTTTCCATGCATCGCCATGGAGTTTGTTTAATAAATTGTTAGATACGTAATGATAAGCGTCCTGTATGTTCCATGTTTTGTTGCTCGCAAGAAGAGGAATCATATCTTTTTTAAAAATACTGTCTTGCATTTTTAAACTTAAATTGGATTCAAATTGGGCTCTTGATACTGGCAGGTTTTGTTTTCTTGTATAATGCTCAAAGCATTGAACTAGCTTGTCTTCGTTAAAATCAAGAGCTTGCTTTGCTTCATGCAAATCAAATAAGTCCCTTCCTTTTTTTCTTTGATACAAAGCCCGCAGCTTTGTTCCAAGAAGTTCTTCAAGTTCGTAGGTCAGGATATTCACATTTTTTGTAAACCACGGATTGTTAACTTTAAAAGGTTTATGAATAAGTTTAAAAACATTGTTATGTTCTCGTGTATTGATTTCAATCTTAAGACGCATTTTTTTAATAGGGTGAATGCTTGTTTCAAATCTATAAATGAACGTAACGCGACCTTCTCCTCGCTTATATTTGGGTTGTCCTAGCCAAGGATTTAAGGTTTCATGAATGGCGTCGGCCGTAGGACCAATGGGTTCAGCGTGTATTTGCGTTAAATCAATATCTTCAGAGTAACGCTTTAACTGTTTGATGAAAATTTTGTGTAAAGCAGTTCCCCCTCTAAAAGCCAGTTTCTCAGACAGTATAGGATTTGAATACAGTTCAGCTAAAGCTTTAGATAAGATGAGATCTTGTTCCACCAAAGCATCATCTTGCCAAGGCGCTTGCGTTGCTTTCCAAGCAGTAATATTTGCAGCAGGAATCATAAGTCTGGATCGATCCTTTCATTGATAATAATGCGCCATTTTTGATCCAATTCGCCGTCCTGTTGGCTATGACTTGGAATTAAATGGGTTTTGTTTTTTTTCTTTGGCAAAGCTTCATAAAGAGCCTTTGCAATAGAGTGTTCTTCAATAAAGTCTAAAATATATCCAAGTCTTTGACATACAGTAATAGGATAAACATGAACAAGGTCTTTGACTTTATCTTGTCGTATCACTTCAGCTAACTCGATTAAGACCGTGGCCACGTTATGAATATGACCACAGACTTCCATATACATAACCAAATCAAAAGCAGTGGCTTCTGGAGATGAAATAAGCATTGTTCCTGTTTGAGTGGTTTTTTCTATGCTCGGAATATCAAGCGTGTTCTTTTTGATCTGATAATAAATCCCCAGCTTTTTAGATGCACGAATCTGTTTTTGGCTGACTACTTGAAACTGCATAGAAGCTTGGTGACTTGCTCCATGCAAAGACGCTGCTGTCAGTAATCCAACATAATAAGGAGCGTTGAGGTATTGCATCAAAGGGTCGATATACCAAGAAGGCGGCACGACACCGGTGCTTTTGTATTCAATGGGGACAATTGCATAAAAGCCTTGAGCGGGCTTAATGATTCGCTTTTTTTGCAATAAGCGATGTAACGCGATTTTTGTGTTTTGTTTTGACCTATGAGGGAGTTTAAATATATCTTCAAGAGTGAAGGTATACTGTCCTTGCTTTTGTAATTGGTCTATATATTGGCTTATTGATTCCACTGTATTTACAAAAGTATACAAAAAATGTATACTTTTGTAAATTGAAATGAAAAAAGTTGAGTAGGAAAAGCAATGAATCAAGTAATTATCAGAAGAGCAAAACAGCAAGATGCTGCAGAAATTGCCAATGTACACTTAAATTCATGGAAAGAGACGTATGTAAACCTTTTGCCTGATGATTTTCTTGAAGGTCTGCATCTAACATTTAAAAGCCGCTATGAGCTTTGGAAAAACGTGACTTCAAATCAAGATCAAATATGTCTGGTTGCAGAGTGTAAAGATCATGGCGTTGTTGGCTTTATTACGGGTGGAGATGGACGTGATGAAGAACGAAGCCATGAATTAGAAGTTTACAGTATTTATCTTCTTAAAGCGTATCAGGGTAAAAAAATTGGCTTTGGCTTATTAGAGCAATTTTTTCTAGAGCAATTAAATAGGAATTATCAGCAAGCGTATTTATGGGTTTTAAAAGATAACCCAACCATAAAATTTTATGAGCAAACAGGTGCGAGCTATCAGAATATTGATAAAAAAGATGAAATAGGTGGCAAAGAAGTTTCTGAACTACTTTATTCCTGGCAAAAATTAAGCTTGAGTTAAGTGACAAAATAGAGAGCTTAGAGCAATATGCAATATGTTCAAAATAGCACAGATAATGATTAATTTTCCGCAAATTACATATTGTAGTGCTAGGCGATCGTAATAACGCATAGCATAAAATAACTGTTGCAAAAGCCTTACTTATTTTGTTATAAGTCTGATTTATGAGATGGGTAGTGAAAATATTAAATTTATTTTTGAGCATTTATATAAGCTCATGTGGTTTAGGTAACGATGTTTTAAGTCGATCAGACTTTATTGAAGACAGAGACGTAGCTTTAGAAATAATTGATGGTAATGAACAGTCTGGGGTAGTGAATCAACCTTTGGCTAACGCATTAGTTGTAAAAACGATTGATGATGAAGCTTTACCTGCTAGCAATGAGAGAGTTGAGTTTCGTGTTGTGGAAGGTACAGCAAGTGTCACGTCTGTTGCTTATACAAATTCAAGCGGTTTGGCTGAAGCCAATGTAACAGTTGGACCAAACCCAGAAAATATTAAAATAAGAGCATACTGGCCAAAGGGTGACAGAGAAGTCTTTTTTGATGTATTTGGCAGTTTAGCAATTTTAAAAATAAACTCAGCACCAGGTTTTAATAATGAGCCTAAGTGTGTTCGAGAAAATGAAGAGTTCTCTGTGCCAGTCGTTATAGAGCTTATAGGTGCTAACAATACACCTATCGCTAATACAGATATTGTAGTGTCTATTAACAATGGTTCTTTAGATCAAACAGCTTTTGAAAGCAGTGTTACATACACCACAGCAAGTAACGGCAAAATTACATTTGATGTGGTTGCAGGAGTAACTGAGGAAGACGAATACAAAAAAGATATTAGAGTGACAGCAATTGTTCCAAGTATGATTGACACTCAACCCATTGTTTTAGATTTAGAGACAACAAAAGATAAATTTATAGAAGCATTATCACCAGAGACTCAATATGCGTTTAGCCCAGAGTTTAACGTTGATCAGTTTACCTTCTTTGTAAGGGTATTTGGAGAATGTGATGCTATCCTAGAAGGTGAGCCGGTACAGTTTGAGCGTAGATGGACAGCTAAAAGTGATTCTCCTTGTGCTTATGATGCAGCTGCACCTCATTATGAAGATTGGTATGTTCATGGAACTACTTTAACAAACGCACACGGATATACTGCATATTCACCTGATTTAGAGGTTGAATATTTGGAGCAAAATATCATGTTGCTTCGTCATAACGATGTCAGAGCTAGCTTATTTAATAGTGTAAATTCAAATATTCCAAACTTTAAAGCCAACCATTATATTTGTGGAGAGTAGTCGTGCAGCAGTTGGGCAATTATCGAATACTCTATAAGATTGCTCAAGGCGGCATGGCTGAAATATTTAAGGCCGAAAAAATTGGTTTAAATGGTTTTAATAAACCTGTAGCACTTAAAAAAATCTTGGTAGGTCCACAAGTAAACCCCAAAGACTATCGTAAAATGTTATCTGAAGAAGCCAATGTAGCTTTGTTTTTAGAGCATTCCAATATTGTTCATTTTTATGATTATTTTGAGCATGACAATGTTCCTTATATAGCGTTTCAGTATGTAGAAGGTCTCAACCTTGGAGAGTTATTAAATATTCATCAGGAGAATCGAAGATTTGTACCTTTGAACGTATATCTTTATGTCATTTGTGAGACCTTAAAAGGTTTAGACTATGCTCATAAGAAACAGCATAATGGGAAGCCTTTAAACATTATTCATAGAGATGTAAGCCCACAAAATATACTCTTAGGATATGACGGAATTGTTAAGCTTGCAGACTTTGGAATAGCTAAAGCCAATATCGATAGAGAAGAAACACAGCTGCATATGTTAAAAGGTAAGGTTAATTACCTTGCTCCTGAACAAGTTCGCTTTGAAAAGGTGACTCAAAAAGTAGACCTTTATGCCATTGGTATGATGCTGTTTGAGTATGTTTATGCCTATAACCCATATTTAGCCCATGATCAGCAAACCAAAATTTTAAATGATATTGCACAAAATAAGAAGCTGCCTCAAAGACCACCGATTATAAAGGTTTCTCAAGAGTTATTGGATATTATCAACAAAGCAATGTCTATAAATCCAGAGCAGCGTTTTAGTGATGCCAAGTCATTGAGAAATGCTCTGATCAAACACTTAGACCCGAGCTGGTTGGTTAATGGCAATGACTTATTGCAAACGTATTTGAAGCAATTTAAAGAACAACAAAAGACACGTCCTAAAATCTTAAAGCTCGTAAAAAAGGAGCTTTCTCAAGAAAAAAGAAAGTCTTCAACGCGTATTGCAACGTATAATTTAGATAGCTCATTGAAAAAGACTTCATCGTCAAATCGATATTTAAAAGTCGTGGCTTTACTCCTAGTGGTAGTATCAGCAATAGCGTTAAAGCCAAATGCTGAAGAAGTAAGCACTAAGCGTGAACCTGAAAAGATTGTGGTTAAAACAGAAGTAAAAGAATTGCCCAAGCCACAAATAGCAAAAAATGTAGCTAAAAAACCTCAGTCTAAATCAAAAGTACTGTATCAAAGACCTAAGAGAACCACGATTTGGCGAGCAGATACAGCTTCATTAAAAAAGAGTACTAAACCTAAAGTAGGCTCTGTTTATGTTGATGGTCCATATGGCTCAGAAGTGTATATCAATGGGTATAAATTTGGAGGGGTCCCGCTTAAAAAAGAGCTCAAAGTAGGGAGCTATAAAATTACAATTGTACCAGAGTGGGAGATGCCTTATACCACTGAAGTTAATGTTAAAAACAAAGAGGAGTATATTGTTCAGTGGCAACAGTGAAAGTAAAATATACAGTCCTTTTGTTTGTATTTCTATCTGTGCAAAATCTTTTAGCAAAAGACAAACAGTTTGAAGTGATTGAGCTCGCTCAACAATTTACAGAAGTAAAGCAGTATCAAAAAGTTGTTGATCTTATAGAGCCAAGGCTTAAAAACACTTATTTCAATGAAATAGAATATATTGTAAAAGCAAACTACATTTTAGGAATGTCTTATTGTGAATTAAACAATATGGAAAAAGCACAACACTTTCTTAAAGTATCCAATATTTTTAACAAAAAATCAGTTGCTCTAGAATCAGGTTTTTCTAATAGGTGTCGTAGAGCGTATAGAGCTTTAAATGGAAATAAAGCTAGTAATTTAAAGCTTTATAAATATGATGCAAAGAAAGATATTCGGCGCTATTTACCCTATGGTATCGGGCACTTTAAAAGAGGGAATAAGAAAAAAGGAAAGTTTTTTGCTATTTCGGAAGGGACATTAACGGCTATTGCTATAACTTCAGCAATATTATTTGCTAGTGAAGATACTATTGGCGGGAGGCATTATAATCCAGGTAGAGCAAAAACATATCAAACAATATTTTGGTCAGCTTTTGGCGCTAATGTTGGATTGGTTTCGATTGACTTATTAAGTTTAAAGTGACAATTTTAAAAATAAAAAAGTATAAAATACAGATTATAGTATCAATCAATATATAAAAGGAAGAAGCTTCCAACTTTTCTTTTTGTACTCTGGATATTCATCCGAAAAATGGCTTTTTAAAGCAATTTCTTCAACATAAATTCGGTATACATATGCAGGGATTAGAATAAAAGCAGACCAGATCATATAAATTGGTATATTAAAAATTAGAGGAACTGTTAAACCAAATAATAATGCACCGGTATATCCAGGGTGACGAATCCATCTGTAAGGCCCACTCGTAACAAGCTTGTGGTCAGATTGAATAACAACTTCTGAAGTGAACCATTGGCCTAAATAATGAATTGATTTCCATCTAAATAAAACGCCAAAAAGTCCTAATAAAATGCCAATAATTTCAACAAGATGGATGGGTTTGATATGATTTGTTGTAAAGTATTGGAAGACATAGATATAATAAACAGGAATGATTGATAGGTAAAAAGCAAGGTTTATAAACAGCATTGATTTTTTATCATGACTGCTTTTTCCATCTGATCCAAGCTTTTCAAAGCTCATTTTTGGGTGAGTGAAGAAAATAAAGCCTAATAATATTAATAAGACCCATGGGCGAAAATTGAACAAGATATTAATGTTCTTAAATGCTGGAAGAAATAAAATTGATGCTGCTATTAAAAATCCACTCATATCTTGCTAATAAAACCTCAATTATTTATCATATATAAATAGCAAAATGTCTAAAGAAAAAGAAATAATTATTGCAAGTAACTTATCTTCAGGACATTTTGAAGGCCAAATTCCTTTATATTCTGCTAAACAGATATCACATTACACTGACCCAAGTTTTATAGATTATTTTGTAAAAGTTTTGATCGATGAATCTGGTGGAAAACTTAATATCAAACAAGTTTGTAAGCGTTCAGATGATACATTGCATTTAGATAATAAGTTGTTATTCAAAGATGAGACTATAATCTTAGAAGATGATGTAAATATAGAAGAAGGTGATACGGTCTATTTTGAACATATAGGAAGAGTCTATTGCTTTTTCATTAAAAAAAATTCAGATAATAGCCTGCAAATCCCAGTATTATACGAACTAACAAGACGGTTTTGGCAAAGATATACATTAAATGAAGATATAAAAATTGAGCTGGCGTCGGATGAAGAAGTTTTAAAAGGAAGAATCGTTAATTTTGATATTAATGGTTTAGGCATTAGTTTTGATAAGGGTGAACCTAAGCTATTCGATAGTTATAAATTAAAAATATTCAGTGAAGATGAGCCACTTGAGATTTTAGGGCAAATAGTTCATTTTTCTAAAACGAAGGATGAAAATATAGCTGGGTTCTATTTTAGTGAAAGAAAGAATAAAAAATATTTAGAAAAATTTTTTTGGACAAACTATAAAAAGTATAACCCAGATATTGAAGAGCTATCTGAGAACTCAAGCTTAGAGGAAGTTAAAAAGCAGTTTGAAAACGTTCCAATACCGCAGTTGTTTAATGAAGAGTATTTAAAAAACACCTCTACAATTAAGACAATCATGTTAAAAAAAGGGAACAGTTATTCTTCTGGTATTTCAATTTGCAAATACAATAAAAAGATGACGATGATGCATACTTTAGTGCTTCAAAAAGAGCATCTTCATAGTTTACCAGTAAATTTATATGAATATGTAGCAAATCGAGTTTTAGCTACTAATGACAGTGAATATTTTTCTGGGTATTGGCCACCAAAGAATAAGTATATTGATCGAGGGTACACTAATTTTGTAAAAGGAGATTATGATGATGTTCATCACTTTTACAAGCAAATTAATATATACAACTGCGAAGTCAATAATGATTTTGACAAACAAATAATAGATAGCTTTAACTCCAATAAAGACTATGTAAAAAATGAGATAAGAAAAAGTCTGGGAGATGTATTTTATGATGCATTTGGTGTTGATGAACCTGAAAAAGATATAAAAATTATATCAATTGGGTCAGATAATAACATATCAGGTATTGCAATGTGTTTGCCTAAAAGAAGCGACCATGGAGTATTTGCTCTATCCAATCAAACATGGATTATAAAAGCAGATGATCTAGATGCAGTAAAACAATTAAAAGCTTTATCTGATAAATATTTTCAAACTCTAGGACATAATAATTATAATGTTCATACCTTTGAAGAGTATAAAGGTATAGAAAGCAAGCTTAATACTTTAAGGGCATTAAAAGAAGTACATTTTTGGATTGCTAATAATACCAGAGTAAAGGCATATATTAACTATCTAAAAAGAATAAATTTTGAAATAAGTCTATTAACATCAAAAAAATCAATTTCTAAAAAATATGTAAAATTTATAAAAGGGTTCACTTCAAGTTTTTATAAAAGAAAATCTTTAAGGTATCAGTCCAAAGAACTTCAAAATGATATGGAAGTGTCATTTGATACATCATTTATGAGTATAGACTCAGTAAAAGTTATGGATATAGATACATTTGGAATGAGTGCAGAAATATCTGCAAATCTAAATATTAAAGATAATACACATATTGATATAATATTTTCATTAAAAGGTGAAGAAGCGCAGAAGTTAAAAGGTGTAGTAAAGTACTGTAAGCCAAAAGCAGTTTCAGGATTTAAAGCATTAAATAATCATGTTGGTATTGAGTTTCAAGGATTAGATTTAGAATCAAAAAGAGTTATAAGAGAGTATTGTTTTAGAAAGCTAAATCCAGATTTAAGTATGTTCTCAAAGCAAGATTTTAGATCTTTAGTGGATCTTTTAGAGAAGTCTAAATATTTTGAATATTACGATAGTACCAAACAAAGACAGTTTGAGGAGGAGTCGGAGCCAATATATTCCTCTTTAGAATTGCTAATACCGGATTTAGCAAGAGTAACCGTATTCAAAAATGATGAAGATGATTCAATTATAGGCACACACGCATTTTATAGAAGATCAAACAAAACATGGCAACTTCACCAATTGGCAGTGAATGAATCTCTAACAATATATAAGGCAAAGTTTCCTACAAAAGTAGTATTAAACGGTGCTTTTCAATATCTATGTTTAGATCCAGACGTAGATTTTGTAATTACATACTTTCACAATGATGCGGCAATAGCGAAAACATATTTCGATGTAAAAAATCACCATGATAACCCAAAAGAATATGCTTATATAGAGTTTACAGGGTTTTTGTTTGAAGGTTTAGATAAAAAGTCTTATCAATTTGGAAATGACTATCAATTGTCTGTTGCAAATGAAAAAGAAAAGAAGTTTCTTCAAAAAGAAGTAAAGAACCTAGTAGAAGATATAGAGTATGAAGCTTTAGAGTATGCCAATTTATCGCAAAAAGACTTAATAAAAAAATGGAATAAAACAGGTGCTATAAGAGACCGGGAAGTTTTATTAATCAAAAATAAAAACGGTGAGATATTACATTTTGCTATATGTGATGTAAGCCCTTTGGGTATAAATTTTATAGGATTGGTGGATATATTTAGAATTTTTCATCAAAAAACAGACGAAGCGCCAAGTGCTATTACAATGCAATTGTTAGCTAACTATGCCGCAAGTTATTATAAAAACAAAGGTAGGTCTCAAGTATACTTAGAAGTCGATCCAAACTTAGGTGAATATTTTAATGAGTTAGAAGTAAGGCAATTGGGTAAAAATTGGAGATTAATAGCGGCTAGAAATACATTTATGACTGCACTGCAATATTTTAACAGTAGATTTGAGCGGTTACAACAAAGGCTAAAACAATCGGAGAGTAAATGATAAAACGTCTTGTAGCAGTATTTTTAGTTACATTAATAGGAATAGTCTATTTTGCAACTGAGAATAATATTGAATTAACTGCATATGATGTGAAATATATACTTGATGATCAAGAGAGTTTTAAAAATAAAGATATTTCTGAAAATCATTGGCAAGAATATACTCTTGGTAAAGGGATAGACCACTATAAAAAACCATATGTATACTGGATAAGATTCAAATTTAATAACAAAAATCAAAATCTAGAAAATCCTGCATTAGCATTAGGTAAAATAGGTGATGTTGAAGAAGTTTATTTTAATGGGGAATATCTAGGTGCTAATGGAAGAATAGAGGGTAAGTCGCGATCATTTTATCACTATCCAAGAATCTATAGAATACAAAAGAATAAGATAGAAGATGTCAATACCGTTGCAATACGTGCAAAAAAAAGTGCAATATTAAGAGCAGGGATTCATTCTGGACCTGTTGCTTTTGGAGATTATGAAGATCTAAGGCAAAAAGTTAATAAGGCTTATTTTTTAGTCTATTACCTTGGAATAATTTTAGGATTTTTTAGCTTAGTTATGGGTGTTTATCACCTATATTTATATATTAGGATGAGAGATAAAATACAGAATTTATATTATTTCTGTTTTTCATTGTTTTCATCGGCATTTATATATTCGCTTTCATGGGGGTTAACTGTACATTTTAAAAGTGAATTTGTAGTAGCTCAAGTAAATTGCTTTCTAGGCGTAATGACAGCTGTAACATATCTGATATTTATTCAACGCTTTTTAAATATAACACTCAATATAAAGCATAAGGTATTCATTGGAATTCAGTTAATATTTCCAATCATATGTTTATTTCCAAAACAAGTAGATGCAGTATTTAACATATATTCAATCTGGTTTGTTCTTGGGTTAGGAACAATTATCTATGCTGGATATTTATTTATATGGCATTACTATAAAAATAACAGGGAAGATCTCAAGGTATTAATGAGCTCTATAGTGGTTATGCTTCTATGCGCTTTTCACGATATTCTTCATAGTTTAGAACTTTTCTCCAGTTTTCAACTGAGTGGAGTTGGATTCTTTTCGTTAAATATAGGGATAATGTTCTCATTAGCTAAGGATTTCACAACAGCTTACAAAGATGTAGAACAAACAGTAAGAGAAAGAACGGATGAATTAGAAAAAGCAATAGATCATGTGAAAATGGTAGAAGATCAGAAAAAAAGAGTTTTTACGAATATCTCACATGATCTTAAAACACCTATAGCAGTAGCAATTCATAAACTAGATGAACTTTCAGAGTATGTTTTAAAAGAAAAAGGTAGAGAAGTTCTTATAAAAAGTAACAATGCTCTACTTAGATTGAACTCAATGGTTAAAAATATTTTAGATACCATTTCCTCTGAATCAGGAACAATTAAACTTATATGGAATAAAGATAATGCTGTTAAATTTATAAAAGACTGGAAAATTGACTTTGAAGAAGTTGGGAAACTAAAGAATAAAACCGTTCATTTTTCAAGTAACCAAGATGAAATTAATATTCCCTGGGATAGGGATAAAATGAACCGAGTCTTTGATAATTTTATGACTAATGCTTTAAAATATTGTCCAGAGAATGGTGATATATACATTAGACTTATTGCCTCTGGAACACGCTTTCAATTAGAGGTAGAAGATACGGGTGAAGGCTTGCCTGAAGAAGAATGGAAAAGTGTATTTAAGCGATTTTATCAAGGTTCCAGCACCAATTTAAGAGACCACGGGGGTTTTGGTATCGGTCTTTCATTCGTATATGAAGTGATCAACAAAATGAATGGTAATGTGTTTATTACACATGGAGATGTAGGTAAAATCAAATTTGTTGTTGAATTGCCCATCAACCAAGATATTGATTTAATAGAGTCAGAAGCTGAGCAAGAGATCTCTGAACTTAGACCTCATACTTTAAAAGCTATTGCTGTAGCGGAATATCCAAGAAAATACCCTGAGAAAGAAAATCCAGATTTACCAAGGCTATTGGTAGCCGAAGACAACCCTGATATTGCTGAAAACCTGCTTTATATCCTGCAAAAGGACTATAATGTATACTTTGCTGAAAACGGTTTAGAAGCTATAGGCGTTTTAGAAAAGATCTCTATAGACTGTATTTTAAGTGATTTGATGATGCCTAAGATGGACGGATCTGAGCTCCTAAGTCGTGTTAGAGAAGACTATAGATGGAAACTTATTCCATTTATTATGGTTACATCTAAGAGCGATCGTGAAAATATCATTGAGCATTTAAATAGTGGTGCACAAGATTATATAACTAAGCCTTTTGAAAAAGATATCTTAAAAGCCAGAGTCCTATCTCAAAGCCAAACCTCTATCATTAGAAAGCATATGCTTAACTCAGACAAATTGGCTGCTTTAGGTGTGTTAGCGGCTGGTATTGCTCATGAACTTAAGAACCCTATTCATGCTGCTAAAAACTTTACGTCAATTATTAGAAAACGTGTACAAATGATATTTGAATCCATGGATAAAAGAGATCCAGAGTTTGAAAAAAAGATGAACTATATTATTGATCGTATTGAAGACAACAATCATAAAATGGATGAGATAACTCAAGCAATAGGTTCATATACAAATGGAAATAAAGAGAAAGTAGATATCAATATCAATGAAATGATTGATTCATCAATTTTACTATTTGGAACTAAGCTTAAACAAAAAAGCTTAACTATAGAAAAACAGTATACCAAAGATAATGTTCATATTTTGGGCTTCTCTCCTTTAAATCAATGTGTGGTTAATTTGATTGATAACGCTATTGCTGTGGCAAAAGATAAAATTGTTATTGAAACAGAAAGAACAGAGCAAAGAGTATGTATTCGAGTCAAAGATGACGGTGAGGGTATTGCGCCAGAGCTACAAAATAAAATCTTTGATATGTTCATGACCACAAAGCCTCCTGGAGAGGGAACAGGCCTTGGCTTATCTATTGTTAAAAATATTGTAGAACTTCAACACGGTGGGACTATAGAAATACTCTCTTCAACACCAAATGGCACAACTTTTGAAATAAAAGTACCGTTTGAAGCGCCAGATCCTGAAGATTCTGGAGTAAATGTATTTCATGGAAAGGGAGAAACACATGCCTACTGATAAAAAATTAAAAGTATTATTGTTAGAAGATGATCCAGATAATGCTTTAGCAATAGAAATGATCAAGGAAGAAGAGTGGACGATTCATAGAGAACGCCATCCATTTTATGCTGATGCGAGTACCATAAATAAATATGATATTGTGTTGGTAGATATTGTATACAATATCAAAAATGATGATTTAACTAAAATTCCTTCAAGTTGGATTCACGAGAGTGTTTTTATACCGGCCAAAAATTTCATAGAAGATGTTTTAAAAATAAACCCAAAATTTCCTATTGTACTATTAACGGCGCTGACAAAACTTCAAGTTTTAGAGCATTCAAATTTGTATGATTTAGGGGCTAATATGATCCATATAGAGAAGCCTGTGGATTTTGACTCAGAAGAATTTAATAATACAATCGATGAATTTTTAGAAAAAAGCTCAAAGCTTTAACTCTGAATAAGAATCTTCAATTATCTTCATAGGTTTATTTATTGTAAATATAGTAAAAAGATAATTTGGTTGGTGAAGCTTAGATTCAATGGATGTGAGCTCTTTCTTAAAAGTTAACTCTAAGTTTTTTGTACTATAGTCAAGTGCCAACAATTTTTCTCTAGTCTCTTCCATTAAATCTAATAGGCCAGCATGGTTGGATTTAGGAAGTTGTTTTAAAGAAGCTTTTTCATCTATATCAAGTTGCTTTATTGAGATTTTTCGAAGGAACTCTATTTTTTGTGAATCAGATAAGTGGGCAAACCTATCTATCCATTTTCTTGAGAAGATGTAGTTTTTTCTAAATAGAATTAAAAAGAGATAATGCTTAAAAACTGATAGTAGTAGTCCAAGGAAAATTGTAAAAACAACAATCCAAATTATGTGTATATAACTAAAGTCCATAAAGGCAGATTAAATCTTATATCCAATACCAAGAGAAATCGAGTGAATAAAAGCTTTGTAGTTGGTAACTACAGGGATAACCGGTGGTGCCGCTGGAACATCTCTTTCTCCAAATCTAGCATTCCAAGTTAGGCCAATATTCAGGTTTTTGATTTGGTAAGCAGCACCAGCAGAGACTTCATGCGCAGCGATATCACCTACAACACGGTTGATGGCTTGGTCAGGAATAGCTTCATTAAAATCTTTGGCATAACCCGCTCTAACAGATAGATCTTCTGTGGCTTTGTAATCAGCACCAATATGAATCGTATGTGTATTGCTCCAGTTTTGAGCTAATACAATGGGAGGAAGAGCGCCTACAGTTGCAGTATATTCTTTGATAGAGTCATTCTTTTCGAATTGATACGCCAAACCGATGGTTAGTTTATCAGTAGGATAAATACCAAAACCAGCATTTAGGGTCATCGGTAAAGTTTGACTTAGGCTGACAGAGTTATTTGGACTGCCTGTAGAAAAATTAATCGGGTCGGCTGGATCGTCACCCGTTGTAACATTACCATCCAAGTCTTTCTCTACAATAGAGCGTAAGTTGGCGCCAAAAGAGAAGTACTTTACAGGTTTGTAAAATAAACCAAAGCTCGCTCCTAAAGCCCAGCCACTAACATCTAAGTCTTCGATGGTATCCACTGTTGTACCGGGGTTATCTGGATCAAGGTCAATGATTTGGCCTTTGAGTTCATTTTGTATTCTAACAATACGAAAGCCGGCACCAATACTTAAACCAAAGTCAGATTTATAAGCCAGAGTGGGTATGATTTCCATGGAGTAAATTCTGCCTTCATTAGGATTGGTTAGAATGGCGGAAGGGGAGGGAAACTTACCGCCATTACCATGTGGGAAAAACACACCAACACCCATATACAAAGGTTTAGCAACGCTAGTGACATATGAAAAGCTAGGAACAGGTAGAAACTCTTTTTCAGCACTTTCTGTGCTACTGCCATCTGGAGTGTAATCTAAATTGGTAATGAGAGAATCGGCGCCTATAAAGAAGTGATGGCCTTCAAGTTGAGTAATGCCCGCAGGGTTATGATAAATGGCTGTTGCATCATCAGCAATACCTACAAAAGCACCACCCATACCAATGGCTTTAGGCCCAACATTAACAGATTTAGAGAGGCCGGTAGCAAAAGCAGGGCTTAAGCAGAAAATGGTACATAAAGACACGAGAGTTAAAACGGTACGTTTACAGGTATTGTATTGCATGATGAGCCTCCATAATGTGTAGGTATCTGTTTTTGTTACACAATCATGGCGTTAAATAGGCTTTTGAGCAAGGAATTTTTACAATATTTATCAAACATAGTTGGGTCACTGTCAAAAAATAAACAATGAAATGGCACAACACTTGAACTGCTTCTTGATAATTTTAAATATGGAGGAGTAAAAGTGGCCGTAAAAAAAAACCTAAAGGTATTGTTGGTTGAGCAAGACCTGGATAATGCTTTATCATTAGAATTTATAAAAGAAGATTGGGAAATAGTACGATATAGTCACCCTACTGAAGTCAATGTAGCAAAAGTTAACAATTATGATGTAGCATTTTTAGATATTGTATTTAAAAGTCAAAGTGGGGGAAGCCTGTCAGAATCTTTGGTATGGTCAGATCCAGCTATCTTTAAATATACCGAGAAGCTAATTGAAGATATCGTTAAGGTTAATCCATCATTGCCAATCATGTTGTTAACAGCAATTGAAGAAGACTTTATCAAAAAAAAATCAAAGATATATAACCTGTGTCCAAATGTCTTATATATGGGTAAGCCAGTCAGTTTCGATTCAGAATACTTCAATAACAAACTTAACGACTTTTTAGAAAATTTATAAAAACTGTTCAATATATGAACACAGTTGTACGTAACTTCAACATTGTTTTGATTTTCAATATAACTTTTGCCACGAAGTTTAGTAAATAGAGTGGAAATAACGCAATTATTGATTTTATCTGGCTCAAAGATTTTGGCACACTGCTTGCTATAGTGAAACTCATGTATTTTAAAATTTATGAGGTTTAACTTATGGAATTAATCAAAGAAAAAAATAGTACCAATATACCGTACAGAAAAAATATTTTTTCAAATATTACAAAGCTGGATGAATCAAAAAAATGTTCAAAACTTTGTAAATGCAAAGATTTTTATTTAGGAGCAGCAATCGATAAAGAAGCATATGACTCAATGTTAGAGTTTTGGGGGTTAAGCTAAAATGCATCAGTGGAGTAAAGATCAACTAGAGTTAAAGAGTAAATTTCTAGAAATTGGAAAAAGTACTTCCAAACTTTGCCAAGAATCATATGAAAAAAAAGAATTTTGTTATGATGCATGGAATGTTTTAGCAAAAAATAATTTATGGAAAATTCCTTTTTCAGAAAAAATGGGAGGCTTAGGGGGAACTTGGTGGGATTTTATTGCCGCTTATGAGGGTTTGTCTGAAAGTTTAGAAGATATAGGTTTGTTATTGAGCGGTATTGCTCATGTAGGATTGCTGCGTGCAATTGATATATATGGAACATTAGAACAAAAAGATTATTATTTTTCAAAATTATTTGAAGGTGCAGTGGGAGCAACAGCGATTACTGAAAAAACAGGTGGATCAGATGTTCCAAGAATACAGGTGAATGCACAGGATGATAAAGGAACTTTATATTTAAGCGGTGAAAAAGTACATATCACAAATGCGCCTATTTTTGATATTGCATTAGTTGTTGGAAGGGTCCCATCTCTTGGGGATAAGAAAGATATTTCGCTGTTCATTTTAGATAAAAATCAAAAAGGTATAATTAAAGGGCCTAAAGAGGTAATGACAGGTAACCATTCCAGCCCAACTGGCAGCTTTAAACTAGATCAAGTTGAACTAAGTTCTATTAATATTTTAGGAAACCTGGGTGAAGGATTAAAAAACCTTTACAATATTATTTCGTTAGACAGGGCTTTGTATGGTCTTGTCAGCGCTTCAACAGCTAAAATGATAATAAAAAATGTTCTTGAAAGGTGTTCAAATAGAGTGTCTTTTAAAAAACCTTTGATAGATCATCAATATGTACAACAAAGAATAACAGATATTCAAATACGTCAATATTCAACGCAGTCAGTAACATATAAAGCTCTAAGCAGTCTTTTCAGAAACGATTCAGAAGCAGTTATGGCATGTTCAATAGCAAAATTAATTGGAAGTGAATCAATGGTCAAAAATGGAAATGATCAAATAATAATTCATGGTCATATGGGCTATGAAAAAAGTAAGTTTAGTAAATATTTTTTAGATGCACTAGGCACCATTATAGCTGGGGGAACAAGCGATATTCAAAGGTTGAATATTTTAAATCAAATGAAAGGTTTTGTGTGAAGTTAAGTTCAAATATAAAAGTTGGCGTAAAAAACACATTAGATCATATTGTTCAAGATCAGGATTTAGCTATAAATTGGGGCAATGATTTACATGTGTTGTCGACACCTGTTTTATTATGGTTGAGCGAAAAAGCATCTATGAAAGGGATAGATCTCTTGGAAGATCAGATGTCTGTTGGTTATGGGCATAACTCTTTTCATCTCGCTCCAAGTATTAAAGGTTCAAAAATAGTAATAGAGAGTACTCTAAAAGAAGTAGAAGGTAATAAACTTACTTTTGAGGTTCTTGCACATGACAGAGAAAAAATCGTTCTTAAAGGTATTCATACACGATATATCTTAAGCCGTGAAAAATTTGTAAATAAGATAAAAAACATGGAGCAAAGATGACTTCTCTTAGTGTGAAAGAAAGTAAGTTTAAGTATATTCTTGGAGAGTGGTCTATTCTTCATTTTGGACACTTTGCGATTAAAGCTATTTTAGCAATTTATTTGTTATATAAACTTGAGTTTACATCAGCGCAAACGACATCAGTAATTATATTTTTTACAAGTGCCTCGAGATTAAGTCGTATAATTTTTCCTAAAATAATATTGATGTTTTCAGCGAATATTTTAGCTCCAATTTTACAATTGATATGTGCTGCTGGTTATTTTATAGGTGCTTATACGACTTCATACTTAGGAATGTTAATGTTGGTTACATTAATTGGATCTTGCTACGGTTTAAATGCGTTATTGGTCAAAACAATATCAGGAAATTTAAAAAAGGATGGGTCTAAGAAGCTCATTTTTCTATATACCTACCTTAACATTGCAGTTAATGTTGCAGCTGCAATTGGACCTCTAATAGGAAATTATTTGTATTTAAATTTTAATGCACATTGGGTGTTTATATTTAGCTCAATAACTCATTTTTTATCTGCAATTGTGGCTATCTTTTTTCCAAAGAACAGTCATTCAAATAACACAAATCAAAGCTCTTTCCTGAGAGGTATGACAAAAGCAATATTAGATCCTTCATTACGTTTGGTTTGGTTGCATATTGCAATTGTATATGTTTTTATGAGCCAATTTCATACACTTGTACCATTGTATTTAAAGTCATTTCTTAATCGAGTTGATTTAATTGGACCTACATATACAGTTAATGCAGCTATAGTTATTTTGTTACAAGTTCCTATTCATAAATATTTTGTTAGAAAAAATATATCCGTTCATTTGGCAATGTTTATAGGTTTCTTTTTGTTTTTAATAGGAAGTGCATTGCTGCTTTTTAGCCAATATATTTCAGTGTTTTTTATAGTAATAGCAATATGGACAGTTGCAGAGGTGATTTGTCTTCCATGTCTAGAAACAATTATTGGTGAACAAAAAGATACAAATTATAGAGCAATCTCTTTTGCAGCAATGGGCTTGGTTATGGCAATGGGAGAAGGGATAGGAAACTATTTTGGCGTAGGGTTAAGTCACTGGGCAATAAAAAATAATATATTTTTTATTATTCCATTGTCACTGTGTGCATGGGCAACTTTAGCGATGATTATTCCGAAAATTTTAGTGTTTTTAGAAGGAGATAAAAGATATGAATGAACTAAATGTTGTTGTTTTTCAAAATGTTGCTCATTTTAGAATCGATTGGCTAAATTTAAAGAAAGATTTTAAAGGTCAATTGTTTCTTGTTACGCGTATCCCAGAAACAATTGAAGATGATCAAAAAAAAGCATTCGATGAAATAATTGTAGTTGATAATTTTGATGAAAAAATGTTGGAACAAGCATTAAAAAAACTGAACTTAAAATTTGATAAGTTTGTTAGTCATGATGAGTACTCAATTGCTATTGTCAGCCGATTAAGAGAAAAGTTTAATTTAAAAGGAGATAGTCAAGATATTATTTTACCATTTACACATAAAGTTACTATGAAATCTATGCTAGCTGATTTTTCAGTTATAGATAAGGACTTTGTAGCGATTAAACAATATCTAAAAAAAAACCAAAAAAATATACTTGATGAGGTCATTGAAAATTTAAAGTTTCCAATTTTTGTAAAACCAGCCGATGAATCGGGAAGTGTTGGAGCAAAAAAAGTTGTTTGTAAAGATGAATTTGAAGAATGGCTAAAATCTATACCTGAACAAAAAGATTACATTGTAGAAGAGTTTGTAGAAGGGGATTTGTTTCATTGCGATATTATTATAGAAAATTACAAGCCTACGGTTTATTTGTCATGTCAATATGCCTATCCCTGTCATGAAAGTTTTGAAGGGAAAGTAAGAGGGAGTATTTTACTTCCAGAAAATCAAAGTGTAGCAAAGAGATTAACAGAGTTTTCATCAAAAATCCTTGAAAAAATTAAGTTGCCTGAAGCTAGTGTTCTTCATTTAGAGGCGTTTTTATTAAAAGATGGATCATTTAAATTTGTTGAGCTAGCAATGAGGCCCCCAGGGTCAATCATTCCTTATATGTATGAGTCAGTTTTAGGAGTCAATATAGAAGAGCTATATTACAGGTTACAGATAGGTTTATCATATAAATACAGTGAATCTCGTATGCAAAATGCGGCATGGATTAGTTACCCTCAAAAAAATGGAAAGTTTGTATCAAAACGAAAAATTGATCAAGGAACAGTTAAAAGAATAATTTGGAAAAAAGAAGAGGGTGATACTCTCTCTAACCCTGACCCAAGATACCCAGTTTGCCAAATAATATTATCAGGATTAGATTACGAAC
Source organism: bacterium (assembly GCA_022763185.1). Taxonomy (NCBI): domain Bacteria; species bacterium. The sequence continues at coordinate 30,718 of JALEGL010000011.1, forward strand.
AGTTAGAAAAAGACTTTAACTATCTTACAAGAGACTTTTATCCTGCGGAGGTAAAGAAATGAAAGAGATATTTGCATTTATTCAAAATGGTGGAGCTCAAAGAATAAAATGGGAAATATTCAATCCAAAAAACAATGAGTTAAACTTATGGACAGATAAAAAAAGCTTAAAAGAGTTAAAGAAAGAAAAACGAGATAAGTTATTTAAATCTATTACAGTTACTGAGGATTATTCATACCCATACTTAGAAGAGTCACTTAAAAAAGTTGATAAAAAGCCTAGTAATTTGTGGGTTGCTACCAATGAAGAATATGTAGTTTCAGTTTGTGCAGATTTGAGGGAGAACCTAAATTTAAAGGGAGACTATTCACTTGATAAATTTCGTAATAAAGATCTGATGAAAAAACAATTGATCAGTAAAGGTTTAGAGCAATATTTACCTAAGTATAAAGTTTTTGATAAAAACAATTACTTAAAAAATCCAGAAGAATATTTAGAAGAAATTGTTGATTATCTAAGTTATCCAATTATAGCAAAACCAACTGATTTAGCAGGAAGTAAAGGAGTTACTTTAATTTCAAATATTGAGGACTTAAAATCTTGGGTTAAGGATATTATTGAAGATGAAAATCAATATGAATTAGACGATTTTATTGATGGAGATCTTTACCACTGTGATTCTATTGTTCAAAATGGAAAGATTAAAAAGGTATTACATTCAAAATATTTAAAGCCTTGTAACAGTTTTCATAATGCGATCCCATGTGCATCTATAGTTGTTCCAGATCACCTTAAAATTAAGAAAACCCTTGATCAATTAAATGAAGAATTATTAAGTGTTTTTTCTCCTCTTCCAGATGGTACATTTCACTTAGAGCTATTTATGACAAAAAATGGTCAGAGCTACTTTTTAGAAGTGGCTGCAAGATCTGCAGGAGGGTTGACTCCTGAAGTTTATGAGAAAACATATGGTTTAGACTATAGAACATTGCATTATGCACTTCAATGTAGAAAAAATATTTCTTTAGAAACTAAAAATGGACCTTATTCAGCTTGGGCATGGATCCCAAAGAAAAAAGGAAAAGTAGTTGCTTTAAATAAGCCGGAACATTTTTTAAGTGAATATCAAATTGAATGGAATTGTGAAATTAATGAAAACTTAGAAAAGCCAAAAGGTTTGTTGGACTACTGTGGGAAACTATTGCTTTGGAGTGATGATTATCAAACTTTAGAAAAAGATTTTAAAACCATAGAGAATTTTAATTTTTTAGAAGTTAAGTGAACCTTAAAATAGAAAGGAAAAGTATTATGAATTTCAATTATAAATTTAGTGAAAAAGAAAATAAAAATTTAGTAACCAATTTTAGTAATTTTTTTAGCCATCCTTATAAAAATTATTTCTCATTTAAAAAAGAGGTATCGGAAGTTATAAGTGAAAACAAAAATATAAAAAGGTTTATGGGCTATTTAAAAAATAATGAATCTGAAAAAGGATTAAGTTTGATTTCAAACTGCCCGATTGATGAAGTTTTACCAAACCTCACAAAGGATAATCCAGTTGAAGAAAAAAGAAATTTAAAGAAGACATTTATAGCAGAAGCTTTTTTAGAATCTATAAGTCAAGCAATGAATTTAGAAGTTATAGGGCACAAAAGTGTTAATAACGGTGATTTTTTTCATGACATATATCCGATTAAAAATATGTACCAATCTCAATCTCAAAAGACACTGGATTCGTTAAAGTTTCACAAAGATTTTACCAATCATTTTGCAAGACCGTCTCATGTGATAGTTTTATGTCTTCGCAATGATCCAGTTAATGAAATTGTTAGTACTTTTGTAGAAAATCAAGTGGTAATAGAAAATTTACCCCCTCAGGACCTTAAGCTTTTAAAGCAACCAATTTATTATACTCCTTTTGACGATATAAGCGCTAAAAAAATAGCTTCTATTACAGATAAGAAACCTTTGGAACACGCTATTATTGAAGGAAAAAACAATATTCGTTACTTTGAAGGAAGAACAACTTCTGATGTTGCTGAGGCAAAAAAAGTATTAGAACATTTACGACTTCTTATTCATGAATATAAACAAGAGTATCAAATGCAACCAGGAGATTGTGTTATTTTTAATAATGATCTTTATCTTCATGGAAAAGAAGTAAGAAAAATTAATGATATAAATGCTCTTCAAAATAGATGGTTGATGAAGATTCATGCAGTAGATAATATTAAGGCATTTAAAAAACATTTTTCTCCAGAACAGTACGGAGTTGTCAACGGATAATGTATGAATGATGTAGTAGTTATAACAGGTGCGAGCAGTGGTATCGGTGAATCAACTGCGTTATTGGCAGCGAAGCATGGGTATTCAGTTGCAATCAATTATAATAAAAATGAAACTTCAGCTATAGAAATTAAAAATAAAATTGAATTGATGGGAGCAAGAACAGATATCTTTCAAGCAAATGTTTCTTGTGAAGCTGAAGTTGTTCAAATGTTTAGTGAAATTGAAGATAAAATGGGTAAAATTAAAGCTTTAATTAATAATGCAGGAGTAACAGGTGGTTTTGCAAAGGTGGATGAAGTTAAAGCAGATCAGATTTTAGATGTTTTGCATACCAATGTATTAGGTACATTACTATGTACTCGAGAAGTAATAAAGAGAATGAAAAAATATTCTGCTTCTTTTCTAAAAGGCTGTTCAATTATTAATATAAGTTCAACTGTATCAAAAACAGGTGGGGCAAATGAGTGGGTTCATTATGCAGCTTCAAAAGGAGCTATTGATGCTTATACAAATGGCCTAGCAAAAGAAATAGGGGCACTAGGAATACGTGCGAATACAGTATCACCAGGGTTAGTGAGAACAAATTTACATGAGCTCAATGGTGATCCAGATAGACCTGATAGATTAGAAGGTTCAGTTCCTTTAAAATATGTAGCAAATCCTAATGAAATCTCTGAAATGATAGTTTGGCTTTTATCCGAAAATGCGAGTTATGTTTCAGGAGCAAAAATTGAAGTGTCTGGGGGAAGGTAAAATGAATAATTTAAATAGTTTAAAAGGTGATCAGGAGTTTGTTTACAAGACTTGGGCAAAACAAAAAGATGAATCTCTACTCCATATAGAAAAAGCTTATGGTTGTTATTTTGAAGATAGCGAAGGAAAAAAATACTTAGATTTTGCAGCGCAACTTTCTAGCGTTAATGCTGGGCATGATCATCCAAAAATTACGGCATCTATAATAAACCAAACTCTAAACTTAAATGGAGTCAATCCATCTTTTTCACATAAAAATAAAAATTTATTAGGTGAAAAAATATCTAAAATTTTACCTGGAGATTTAAATAAAACATTTTTTACTCTAGCTGGGACAGACGCAATCGAAAATAGTTTGAAAATTGCTCGAATGTATACGGGTAAAAAAAAGGTGATAAGTCGTTACAGATCGTATCATGGTAGTTCATTTGGTGCGATGGCTGTGAGTGGTGATCCAAGAAGACATTTTTTTTCTCCTGATGACTCATGGGTTATTCGTGTTCCGGATCCTTATCCATACAGAAGTCCAATTTATAGTGATAGATCAAAGGAAGAAGGAGACGAAGTTTTATTACAAATGATGGAAGATATTATTCTTTTAGAAGATCCCCAGCAAATTGGAGC